>CANRCH010000124.1 GCA_947629065.1 uncultured Aliarcobacter sp. | reverse complement strand
GAGATGAGGGTGGATTTGCACCAAATCTAAAATCAAATGAAGAACCAATAGCTGTAATCATGGAAGCAATTACAAAAGCTGGATATAAAGCTGGAGATCAAATCTCTATTGCACTAGATGTGGCTGCTAGTGAATTAATAAATGATGCAGGTAAATATGTATTAAAAGGTGAAAATAGAGAATTAAGTAGTTCTGAAATGGTTGCTTATTATGAAGAACTATGTGCAAAATATCCAATTGTTTCAATTGAAGATGGTTTAAGTGAAGATGATTGGGATGGATGGCAAACTTTAACTCAGAGATTAGGAAGCAAAGTTCAATTAGTTGGAGATGACTTATTTGTAACAAATGCTTCAATTTTAGCAGAAGGTATTAAAAGAGAGATTGCAAACTCTGTATTAATTAAACCAAATCAAATTGGAACAGTTAGTGAAACTATGCAAACAATTAGACTTGCACAAAGAAATAACTATAACTGCGTAATGAGTCATAGAAGTGGAGAGAGTGAAGATGCATTTATTGCTGATTTTGCTGTTGCACTAAATTGTGGACAAATTAAAACAGGAAGCACTGCAAGAAGTGATAGAATCGCAAAATATAATAGATTATTAGAAATAGGTGCAGAGATTGGATATTCTGAATATCTAGGAAAGCAACCATTTACTAAAAAATAATGGCAAAAAAAAGAAATGGTATGTTAATATTTTTACTAGTAGCATTAGCTTCGCTACTAGTAACTATATATTTTTCATATTATGTAACAAATGTTCTTTTTGGAGATAACTCTTTACAAGTTTACAACTCTTTAAAATACAAAAAAGAGTATTTACAAAATGAGATTGTAAGACTACAAAGAGAGAATGCTTATTTACAAAAAGAGTATTTTGAACTTAAAAACTTGGAGCCAGAAGAATGAAAAAACTAATCTTATCAGCTTTAATTGTCTCTTTAGCATTAACATTACAAGCTAGAGAAAATCCATTTATAATGTATGATGAAAATAGTGGACAAACTATTGAAACTCCAAATAGAATTAACACTCAAACAGATTGGGAAGAGACTAATTTTATTAACTCTTACCAAAATAAAAATAACAAAACTACGAAACAAGCTGAATCTAAATCAACAGTTAAAAAACAAGAAGAGAAAACTTACTCTAAAAAAGAGGTGGATTCTTTGATTTTAAAAACTAGATATCAAAATGAACAAAAGACTAAACAGCTATTAAATCAAGTAAAAAACAAGGAACCAGAACAAATTGTTTATGTAAAACCAAGAACGGATATAAATGAAGAGTTATTGACTCAAAATATCTTACCTTTTATTAAACTAGGATATAGTGATAATAAGCTAATAGTAGAGAGTGATGATTTAATATCTAAAAAGTTTACAATAAATAAAGAGAATAAAATTGTAGTTGATTTTAAAGGAAGAAAAAACTTTACAGGGAAAAGAACTCTTTTAGATACTTCAAATTTTAAAGCAATAACAACAGGAAATCATAGTAAAAATGGTTTTTATAGAGTTGTAATAGAACTTAACTCAAGACCTGTTAATTTTGATATAAACTACCTAGAAAACTCTTTTATAATAAGTGCTAAGTAGTTTATATTTATTCTAAAATAAAATCTAAGTATAAACTTAGATTTTAAACTCTATTTATGCGTGACACTCTAGTGCTATTTCGTACCCAAGATCTGTAATAGCTTTAATATCTTCTTCAGCACTAACTCCACCAGTTGTTAAATAATCACCTACAACAATAGCATTTGCACCATGATTAAATACATTGTATTGATCTTGACCAAACATTAGCTCTCTTCCACCTGCAATCATAAGCATGGCATTTGGAAGGTAAGATCTTGTAAGTTCAACTAATTTAAACGCTTCCTCTTTTGATAAAGGATTTTTAACTATTGGTAAAGCATCATTTGGGTGAAAAAAGTTTATTGGTGCTGACATAGGTTCAAGTGATGCAATAGATTCAAGCATAGAAATTCTATTTTCTTGTGTTTCACCTAGTCCAAAAATTCCACCTGTACAAAGATGAAGCCCAGCTTTTTTTGCAGCTAAGCAAGTGTTATATCTATCATCCCAAGTGTGAGTTGTACAAATTGTAGGATAGAACTCTCTTGCTGTTTCTAAATTGTGGTTATAGTTTTCAACACCATGTTTTTTTAGCTCTTTTAGTTGTTCAAAAGTAGCTATTCCATTACATGCTATTATTGAAATATCAGGAACTGCTTTACTAACAGCATCTGCTGCACGGCAAACATAATCTAATCTTTTATCATCAAGCCCAGTTCCAGCTGTTACTAAACAAAACCCAACAGCTTTGTTTGCTCTAGCTTTTTTTGCTTCTTCTACAATTTGTTCAATCTCTTTTCTTCTATATCTTTGTATATCTGCTCTATATTTCACACTTTGTGTACAGAATTTACAATCTTCATTACAAGTACCACTTTCAATATTTGATATTGCACAAAGATAAATCTTATTATTTGACATATTTATACTCTTCTTTTTTAAAATTATTTTCGTCTGTTTTCTTGTGAAAACGAGTGATTATATATTCATTTTCATTAATTTCTAGCTTTACACAAGAAATTATTGGCATTTCTCTTGCACAAACTTCACCAGGGTTTACAAAAAGTGTCTTATTTATATATTCAGTGTGAAATTTATGAGTATGCCCAAAAATTACAATATTTGTATCTGGATTTAAATGATATGGAAGGTGCATTAATTTAAAACTAATATCTTCTATTTTAAAGTAGTAAGGCTCTTGCTTTATATTGTACTTTTGAGTTAGATGAAGAAGTGAGTAGTCATTATTTCCAAATACTTTTATAGTTTTTAGATTAGAGTTTTCTAAAATATCCAAAGCCTCTTGTGTACAAAAATCACCAGCGTGGATTAGATATTCACATTCTTCTTTTAGAAGATTTATACAATCAGCTAGATAGTCAAGTTTATAGTGACTATCTGAAACAATTGCTATTTTCATTTAATTTATAACTACTCTTTTTTTGTAGCTGTTTTTTTAGGACTTGCAGCTTTTGCTGTGGCTGTTTTCTTCGCAGTAGCTGTTTTTCTTGCAGGTTTTTTAGCACTTTTACTATCATTTTCAATAATTTCTAAACACTCTTCTAAAGTTAAATCAACAGCAACTTTTGTTTTTGGGATTTTATAGTTTTTTCTACCTTGTTTTATATATGGACCATAAGCTCCATTTAGAACTTGGATTTTCTCTTTTTCAAATATTTTAATAGTAGCTTTCTCTTTTGCCTCTTTTAGCTCTTTTATAATCTCTTTTGCTCTAGTTTCATCTACAGTATATGGATCATCTGTTTTTAGTGAATAGTATGTTGATTTTACTTGTAAATATGGGCCAAATCTTCCTATATTTGCTTTTATCTCATTTCCTTCTTCATCAAGCCCAACAACTCTTGGAAGTGTAAATAAAAATAGTGCTTCTTCCAGAGTTATTGTATCCATATTTAGATGATCTGGAATTGCAACAAATTGTGGCTTTTCTTCATCATCTTTTGTTCCAATTTGTACAAATGGACCAAATCTTCCAACTCTTGCACTAATTGGTTTTCCACTTTTTGGATCAATTCCTATCTCTCTAATTTGAACATAATCGGACTTTTGTATGCTCTCTTCTTTATCTTTTATTGTATCTTTAAAACCTGTGTAGAAGTTTTTCATAACATCTGTCCAAATTTTTTTACCATCAGCTATTTCATCAAACTCCTCTTCAATTTTTGCTGTAAATCCTAAATCTACAATATTTGAGAAGTGATCAGTTAAAAAACTATTTACAACTTCTCCTGTTGGAGTTGGAATTAATCTTTTATCTTCAGTTTTTGCTACGTATTCCCTTGCTTGAATAGTTGAAATTGTTGGTGCATAAGTTGAAGGTCTTCCTATTCCTTCGCTTTCAAGTTTTTGCACTAAAGATGCTTCTGTATAACGTGCAGGTGGTTTTGTGAAGTGTTGTTCAGTTAAAATAGTGTTTATATTAAGCTTGGTTCCAATTTTTATATCTGGTAGAATTTTTTCACTACTTTCAATTTCAACATCAGGATTATCGCTGCCTTCTGTATATGCTTTCATAAATCCAGCAAAAATAATTCTTTGACCTTTTGTTTGGAATTCAAACTCTTTATCTTTTCCAGCTTCTATTTTATATGTTGTATTTGCAATTTTTGCTTGTGCCATTTGAGTTGCTATTGTTCTTTTCCAAATAAGGCTATATAGTCTATATTGTGCTGAATCTAAAAATGGCTTTACTGTTGAAGGCTTTAGACTCATATCAACAGGTCTGATTGCTTCGTGTGCCTCTTGTGCACCTTTTGCTTTTGATTTATAAACTCTTGGACTTTTTAGTGCATACTCTTTTCCAAACTCATCTTCAATAACAGTTTTTGCCATTGAAGTTGCAAGCGTTGAAAGATTTAATGAGTCTGTTCTCATATAAGTAATCAAACCACCAGTGTGATTTGGAATATTTGCTGTGTTTCCTTCATATAATTGCTGTGCGATAACCATTGTTTGGCTTACACTAAATCCTAGTTTTCTACTTGCTTCTTGTTGTAGTGTTGAAGTTGTAAAAGGGGCTGCTGGGTTTCTTGTGCTATCTTTTTCTTCAATATTTGCTAAAACAAATTCACCAAGTTTAAGTGAAGCTTCAATCTCTTTTGCTTTTTGTTCATTTGGTACTTTGATATTTTTACCATGCTCTTTTGCTAATTCACTTTGCAGTTCTGGATTTAAGTAGTTTGCTTTTATTTTCCAAAACTCTTCAGGAATAAATGCTCTAATCTCATTTTCTCTTTCAACAATAATTCTAACAGCCACACTTTGAACTCTTCCAGCACTAAGTCCATATCGCACTTTTTTCCATAATAGTGGAGATAGCTCATATCCAACAGCTCTATCAAGGATTCTTCTTGCTTGTTGTGCATCAACAAGATTTTGATCTACATCTCTTGGATTTTCTAATGCTTTTAAGATAGCATCTTTTGTAATTTCGTGAAAAACTATTCTTTTAATTGGGTTTTTTTCAATCTTTAGTGCAGGAATTAAGTGCCAAGCAATAGC
>CANRCH010000123.1 GCA_947629065.1 uncultured Aliarcobacter sp. | reverse complement strand
TCATTTTTAACAAAAGAGCAAAAACTAGATCAAAAAACTCTAACTGAACTTACAAATCTAGCATTTTTGGCACTATCAAATAAAAATCTAGATTAAAATTATATATTTAATCTTTATCTTTTGCTAGATTGCTTTTTCATAGCTAATTAATCTAGCATTTGATTTACTAATATCAATCCAAGAGTTACAATCAAACTCAATCAACATCAAAGCACCCTCTTCAAACTTTTCTTTAAATCCAACCAGTGTAAGAGCAAGTGCTGTTAAAGATGGATTATGACCAACTAAAAGCATATTTTCAACACTATCAAAAGTGTATGAAATAGTTTCAAGCAACTCATTTAAAAATGCCATATAAAGCACTTCATTATACATTATAGTTTTTCTATAATCTAAAGTACTTGCAAAAATTTCAGCCGTTTCTCGTGTTCTTATTGCTGGACTTGCAACTATTAAATCTATTTTGGGATTTTTATCTCTTAAATTCAGAGCCATCTGCTTTGCTTTTTGCTTACCTTCTTCTGTTAATATAATATCATAATCATACTCTTGTATACTCTCTCTATCTTTTGTAGTATGTCTTGTAATATATAATCTTTTCATATCTCTCTTCTAATTATTTTTTAAATATCCTTGATTTTAACCACATTTTTATAAAATAAATATAAAATAGCACTCTTGAATATTGATTTTGTGGGGTAATGTTGAAAAAAGTTGTAAAAGCACTTATTTATTTTTTATTATTCATTGTTTTAATAACTATTTCTTATCTTACAAGTGAATTTGTACTATCAAGAATGTCAAATAAAATCCTAAAAGAGCAAGAACCTGAAATTGAAGTTTTTATAAAATCAAATGGTGTTCACACTGATATTGTACTACCTATTTTTACAGATACTATAGATTGGACAAAGTTTTTCCCTTTTGAAAACACTCTATCAAAAAGTAAAGATTTTAACTATATTGCCATTGGTTGGGGAGATAGAGGTTTTTATATAGATACACCTGAATGGAAAGATTTAAAAGTATCAACTGCAATTATTGCTGCAAGTGGAATTGGAAATACTTTAATTCACACCACTTTTTATAAAGAGATTTTTGAAGATTATTTAACATTTTCATATAAAATCTCAAGACCACAATATGCAAGAATTGTATCAATAATAAAACAAAATCTAAAATACAGTGATGGAAAAACTATTTTAGTAAAAACCAATGCACAATATGGACAAAATGACGCATTTTATGAAGCATTTGGAAGTTATAGCATTTTTCACACTTGCAATACTTGGACAAATAATCTTCTAAAAGAAGCACAAATGCCATCTAGTAAATGGGTAGCCTTTGATAAAGGAATACTTTTTCAGTTTCGAAAAGTAAAAAATTAGAAATCTATTTTAAGAAACTTCTCTTATTTCTTTACACTTAGTATATATTAGATAGAATTCATCAAAAATGAAGATATTTAAGGATATTTATGTACAAAAATCTAGATACTGCACTTTGCCATTTAAAAGAGTTTGCACCTATAAAAGATAGCACAGGAGCTTCACATTTTCCTATTTATAATACAGCTACTTTTGATTTAAAAGCACAAAGTGGTGATAATATTTATGACTACACAAGAAGTGGAAATCCAACTAGACAAACTTTAGAAAACTTTTTTGCCTATGCTGAAAATGGCTCTGGTGCTGTTTGTACTCACACAGGAATTGCAAGTGTTGCCTTGCTTTTTGAGACAGTTTTAAAAGCAAACTCTACAATTTTGGTAGAGGCTGATTGTTATGGTGGGACTTTTAGACTTCTAAAAATTTATAAAGATAAATATAATTTAAATGTAATTTTTGCAAACTTCAATGATTTAAAAGGTTTTGAGAATATTTTAAAAACTTCAAGTGTAGATTTAGTTTTATGTGAAAGCCCTACAAATCCTGGACTTAAAATAGTTGATTTGGCTGCTATTTCAAAAATTTGTAAAAAATACAAAACTCTTTTTGCAGTTGATAACTCACTTGCAACTTTTATTAGCCAAAAACCTCTTGATTTAGGAGCTGATTTTAGCTTATTTTCTACAACAAAATTTATAAGTGGTCACGGTAGCGTAATTGCTGGTGCAGTTGTTGCAAAAAAGAAAGAGTGGTTTGAGAAGCTTAGTTTTTATTCAAACGCCTTTGGAAGAAACCAAAACCCACTTGATGTATTTTTAATTTCACTTGGAGTTTCTAGCTTAAAGGTGAGAATGAAAGCACAAGAAAAATCTAGTAAAAAACTTGCATCTTGGCTTGAAAATCAAGATTTTATAAAAAGAGTTACTAACGCAAGTCTTAAATCTCATCCCCAAAGAAAATTAGCAAAAGAGCAAATGAAGATAATTCCAGCTGTTTTTTGTGCTGATTTTAAAAGTGTTGAATTAGCAGAAAAATTTATTAAAAATGCAAAAATCTTTGGTGAAAAATGCTCTTTTGGAAGTCCTGATAGTAGAGCTGAAATTCCTAGTAAAATATCTCACGCATCTTTTTCAAAAGCTGAACTTGAAGCAATTGGAATTAGTGATAGTACGGTTCGATTTTCTATTGGATTTGAAAATTTAAAAGATTTAAAAGAAGATATTTTAAAAGCCTTAAAATAGAAGTTAAAAGATAATGAAAAATAGTTCAAATTTTAAAGCAATAGCTTGTGGAGAGACTCTTCCACAAAATAATATTCACGCAGTTTCAACTTCCATGCCAACTTTACAAGATGTGATAGATTATGAAGAGCAAACGCCAGAGATTTTAGAAAAAATAACTGTTGCATATCCAAGGTTTGTAATACACCCTTATTTAAAAAAATTGGCAACTTATTTAAAAGAGAAATATAATGTATCAAATGAATATGAACTTGTACTATTAAGCAGTAAAAAAGCAGTAGAAGTTGTAAGTTGTAGATATTTTATTCATAATAAATTTGAGTTTTTTGAACCCTTTGGAGTAATACAAGTTTTAAAAGGAAGACAGCATCAAAAGGTTTTAAAGTTTATTCAATATGTGGGATATAACTTGAGTTCTAGACTTGCTGAAGATTATTTATTTAATTTGAAATTAATAGATAAAAAGCACTCTGAAGAGCTAGAAAAAGATGAAATTTCAAAAGATATTATTTTAAAAACTTTGGCTGAAGCCTACAAAGAAGAAAAAGAGAATATATGTTTGAGTCCATCTGGAATGAATGCAATTTATAGTGTTTTAAAAGGTGTAAAAAATATCCAAGCAAGAAATGGAAAAACTATTTTAATCCAGTTTGGATGGCTATATTTGGATACTACAAATATTGTAAATCACTATTTTGAAGAGAGCAAAGTTTTTTATGATGTTACAAATTTAGATGAGCTTGAAATTTATCTAAAAGAGCAAGGAAATAGAGTATCTTGCATAATCACTGAAGTTCCTACAAATCCACTTGTAAAAACTGCAAATTTGGAAAAACTACGAAAACTTTGCGATAGATATAATATTGTTTTGGTAATTGACTCAACTTTTGCAACTCCTTATAATCTAAATTTAAAGCCTTATGCTGATATTTTTGTAGAAAGTTTGACAAAATTTGCTTGTGGAAATGCCGATGTTTTAATGGGTGCAATAGTTTTAAATAGCAATTTCAAAATCTCTCATATCAAAAATGAACTCTTTAAACAAAGTGATGAACCATATATAAAAGATATGCAAAGAATGGCAAAAGAGATTGTAAATTATGAAAAAAGAGTGAAAAAAATATCTCAAAATACAAAAGAGCTTATAGAGTTTTTACCTACTTTACCCTATATTTCAAAGGTTTATTCATGTTTAGATGAAGAAAATTTTGAGAATTATCAAAAACTAATGATTGATGAAAATAGTCTTTGTGGAATAGTATCAATTTATATAGAAAATAATTTTGAAAAAATTTACGATAATCTAAACTTCGCAAAAGGTCCAAGCCTTGGAACTGAATTTACTCTTCTTATGCCTTATACATATTTGGCACACTATGATTTAATAACAAGTAAAAGTGGTAAAGAGTTTCTAGAAAAAATAGAACTTCCAAAAAATCTAATTCGAATTTCTGTTGGAATTGAAAATATAGATGATATAAAAAATGAGTTTTTAAAAATTTTGGATATATTATGATACAAAAAGCGAATAAACAAAATATTGAAAATATCTCAAATCTAATAGTAAATGCAATAGATGATATTGCAAATACACTAACAGGTGAAAAAGAGCCAGAAAAAGTTGTAAAAACTTTGGAAAAATATATACAAATGGATATTTGTAGGCTTTCACACAATAATATTTACACATATACAAAAGAGCAAAAAACAGTAGGAATTTTAATAGCCTACTCTTCAAATGATCTTGAAACTTTGGATAAACCAATGCTTGATGAATTAAAAAGCAAAGGAATATTTAAAGATAGTTTTGAAAAAGAGTGTTTTACAAATGAGTTTTATCTTGATACTATAAGTGTAGATGAAAAGTTTCAAGGGCAAGGAATTGCAAAAGAGTTTTTTGCCTATTTCTTTGATTTAGCAAAAGAAAAAGGCTTTAAAAAAACTTCACTTTTAGTGGATTATAAAAAAGAAAAAGCTAGAAATTTATATGAAAAAATGGGCTTTTGCATAAATGATACACTAGAAGTTTCTGGAAGTAAGTTTTATCATATGATAAAAGAGATTTAATTTTTAGCTAAGAACAATTTCTTAGTTCCAAAAAACCAAAAAAGCCAAAGTGAATTTCACCTTGGCTTTTTTAATTGCATATATAATTTTTAGTAAAATCTAGTTTTAAACATCCAGTTTTTTAAGTTCTTGAATTATTGAAGCTATATGTTTTGAGTACTCTTTTCCTTGTTTAGAGTTGTATTTAAACCCAGCGTTATAACTTCCCCAAACTTTTGCCCAGTTATTTTTATGAACTTTTTGCCAGTATGCAAGTTCATCAATTGCATTTTTTGTAGCAAAATCAAAATCTGAAACAAGTTTTGAAGCAAGGAAGTTTCTATTCCAAACAGTGTCTTTTAAATTATTTCTATTTAGTGCAGTTTTTAGGTTGATTTGATAGATTCCAAAATCTTTTGTATCTAAATTTATCATATATTCACCAAGTTTTGACTC
>CANRCH010000122.1 GCA_947629065.1 uncultured Aliarcobacter sp. | reverse complement strand
GATTTTACAGCAATAATCGATCTATTAAGAGATGTGACTGGAAAACTACTTGGTTTTAGGTGCGAAAGTTAAGTTATATTTCTTTATATCATTAGCTCTCTTAGCCCTTATAAGCTCTTTTTCCTTTTGCCTAAGTAAATATACTATTTCTTTTGTTTCTTTGCTAAATCGTCTCCATATAGACTTTTTAAACTGTAATAAAGAAGTTATCTCTTTTTTATTTCTATAAGGTTGATGATTTTTAATTAAAAAATCATTCCAGTTATCTTGAATATCTTGTAAAATTGATTTTCTTACAGCTTGCGTTTTAATTATCTTATTACCATTTTCATCAAGTAAATATTTACCCCTATGCTTTCCTTTATCAATTTTTTTATAAATAGGTTCATTGTTTTTGTATTGTGGAGCATAATCAACAACAGGTCTAAAAAATTCATTAACACCCCAATTATTCAATATTTTATCAAAGCCCGAAAAAGTTAAATGAAAATGTGGATTTTTTTCGTCATTATGAACAATCAATTCAAGAAGTTCAAATCTTTCTAAAATACCTTGTTCTTTTAAATATGCTAAAATCATATTTGCTTTATTTTTAGAATAATCTTTATTATAAAACTGTTTTCGTTCAAACTCTTCTAAATCTTGAAAGTCAAACACCATTTGAAAAGCTCCTGCTTGATTATTTCTATGTAGAATATTTTGAAGATTTTTTATCTTTTTATAGTTCATTTCTTTAAATGTAATATTATATTTACTTCTTTGAATATCTATTTCTGTATCTCTTTTTGATTTAACTTCATAAGTCTCTTGAATTTGAGTTCTATTGTTATGTTTCATTAAAGCACTCATTCCACCGTCATCAATTCCTTTAACTTCTTCATTACTTCTTTTCATTGTTGAAAAATTAATTGTTTCTAGTCTCAATACAGCAGTCATATTACAAGCTCCTTTTTAATTTTATTTATTATATGAGTTAAAATAAAAATAAATTTTTTCAAACTAAAAAGTGGCTTTGTAAAACCTGCTTTACATTTCCACGGGTGAAAATAATCAGTCTCTTAGGCAGAGAGCCTTTTGCTTTTAGAGTTGTAGCAAAATTAATTGCTACATTTTTATTTGATTAGTTGTTTTTTTAGGTTTAGGTTTTTTAGTTTGGGCATTTGTATCAGAGCCAGTTGAAGATGAATCTGTTTCGTCTTCATCAATAATATTTTCAAATGTTTCTTCATCAAGTTGAGTAAAATCTTGGTTAATTTCTTCGTCTATTTCTGTGTATTAGCGATATTTCAATGCCAAAACTAAATGGCTTGGAGTTTGTAAAAGAGATTAGAAAAACAGATAAAAAAACTCAAATCATACTTGTAACTGCATTTTGTACAAAAGAGTATCTACTTGAAGCAATAGAGCTAGGACTTGTAAAATATCTTGTAAAACCTGTAGAAGAAAATAGCCTAAAAGAGGCTTTAAACTTGTGTTTAGAAGCTATTTGTGAAGATAATTCAAACTTAATAGAAATCTCAAAAGACATAATTTTCGATTCATTTAACAAAAATCTAAAAATAGATGATGAATTAATAAAACTAAGAGCAAAAGAGATTTTGTTTTTAGAACTTTTAATAAAAAATAAAAACAGAGTTGTAAGCTATGAAGAGATAGAAAGCTATGTTTGGCATGATAGTGTGATGACAAAAGATGCTTTGAAAACTTTAGTTAAAAATATAAAATCAAAACTTCCAAAAGATATTATAGAAAATCTTGCAAGTGTTGGGTACAAAATTGCAGTTTGAGTTTGATTTAATCCTATTTTATGGTATTACTTTTGGAATTTTACTAATGACAATTGTCTATACTTTTGTAAGATATTTGTACTCAAAAGAGTTTTTCTATATAAGCTACTGTTTTATGCAGGTTTTTTCGCTTGTTTATATTGTAACTTATAGTGATTTTTTTGGAATAGATGAGATTTATAAAGAGCTTTCTATGGCAGTTGCTTCTATTTTTGCACTATTTTTTGCAATTAGCTATTATGAAGGAAGATTTTTACCAAAAATCACAAACTATAAAGAGCTTTTAATAAACACTTTTTTTCTAAATGTTGTTATTTTAACGGCATTTTACCACTATATGCTTTTTGAATATCTACCATATACTATAATTTATGCAGTTTTATTTATATCAATTGTGTTTAATCTAAAACAAGGTTTTAAGCCAACTATGATTTATGTTGTAGGTTGGAGTCTTTTTTGTGCAGTTTTATTTATTTTTGATTTCAAATATTTTTATGTAAATAGAGGTTATTTTGATTTAGTTTTGCTTGTATTTACTCTTGAAGCTATGCTTTTTACAATCTCTATTGCATATAAATATAGTGATTTGAAAAAGCAAAACATTGAGTTTGAAAAGATGGTTTTACAGCAATCAAAGTTTGTAAAATCAGGTGAAATGATAGCAAATATCACTCATCAATTTAGACAACCACTAAATAATATCTCATATATTTTGCTAAATCTTAAAAAAAGATTTGAAAACAAAAACCTAAATGAGGAGTTTTTTGATAAAAAACTTCTTCAAGCCCAAGAGCAGTTGCAGTTTTTATCAAAAACAATAGATGATTTTAAAGAGTTTTATATTGAAGATAAAACAAAAAATAGTTTTAGAGTAAAAGAGGCAATCTTAAATGCAAGTTCAATTTTGAGTGCTGATTTAAAAAAATATAACATAGATTTTATTTTAGAGTTTAACACTTTTGAAGATATTATGGTTTTTGGAGTGAAAAATGAGCTTTCACAAGTTATTTTATCTTTGGTTTCAAACTCAATTGATGTTTTAAAATATAAAGAGAACTCAAAAATAAAAATAGCAATATCATCAAATGGTGCTGATGTTTTAATAGATTTAAGTGATAACGGTGGTGGAATAAAAGCTAAAAATATTAAAAAAATATTTGATCCATACTTCTCTACAAAAGAAGAGGGCACAGGAATAGGGCTATATCTATCAAAAATGATAATTGAAGATAGTTTTGCTGGAAAACTTCAAGTTCAAAATATCAAAGATGGAGTTAAATTTTCTATACTTATAGAAAAATCTATTTAGTATGAATAAAATAGTTATGGTATTATTATAGAATTAAAATTAAAGGAGATTTTATGCAAACAATAAAATTACAAATTGCAGATAGTGTATTTGAAAAAGTTTTTTATTTTTTAGATAATCTTCCAAAAGATGAAGTAAAGATTATAGAAAATAGTGCAGTTGATGATCTATCTTTTTTAGAAGTTGAGATAGAAAAAGGCTTAAATTCTGGGATTTCTTCTAAATCTAGTGAAGAGATTATAAAAAATTTAAAACAGAAATATGCATAAGATAATATATTCAAATCAAGCTGAGATAGATTTAGAAGAAGCTATTTTATTTATAGCAAAAGAGAGCAGTAAAAATAGATTTTAAAATATAAATTATCAAAATTTATGGATACTTAATAATAAATTTAGAATTGTCTGTTAAATACTATAAAAAACCATAAAATTGTAGGTTATAACCTACAAATTTTATATAAAATAGCTTTCATGGTTTTGTAAAAATTAGTTTTCTACTCACTTTTATCTCTTCATTTGCTACTTTTTCTTTCGCAAAAATATCTATAAAAATCTCTATATTTTTATTTGAAAACTCTTTTAAATCGTTGTTGCTTTCAACTATTAAAATCTGTTTTACTCGTTTTTTTGCATCAATTTTTACTTCATCAAATCTTTTGATTTTGAAGTTTTTTTCATCTTGCAGTTTTATATCAAAAGTCAAAGCTTCATCTTGACTATTTTGAATTGTTAAAACATAGTTATTTACCACTTTGTTCTCTTTTGTTATTTTGTAAAGTTCAGTTGTTTTATTTATATTTACCAAAAAACTCTCTTTTTCAAGTGAAAAATAAAATGCCAAGAATATAGATAAAAAAAGTGCTATAAAATATGTATTATTTCTTGTGTTAAATAGAGTTTTATTTACCTTATTTATAACTCTGTTTGTACTAGCCCAAGAGATTAAATTCTCTTTCCCAAGTTTTCTCATCACAGGTTCACAAGCATCTACACACTCCAAACAGTTTATACACTCAATTTGAAGCCCTTTTCTTATATCAATATGTGTTGGACAAACTTTAACACAGGCTTCACAAGCTGTACAATCTTCATTGTTTTGCCACTGTTTTAGTGAAAATATTGTTTTTTCACCATTGTTATATATCTTTCCACCACGATTGTAATCATAAGTAATTTGCTTTGTATCATCATCATATAAAACAGATTGAATTCTAGCGTATGGGCAGATATATACACAAAAATTCTCTTTCATAAATACAATATCATAAAACAAAAACCCAGCAATACTAAGAATAAACAAAATCAAAATAGAGTGATTTATCGGGTCTTGAATATATAGGAAAAAATCTTCAGGTGGTACAAAGTACAACATAAAGTTTGAAGCTATAACCAAGCACAAAATTCCCCAAACTGCAAGTGATATATATTTTTTGATTTTATTTCTTGTTTTACTATAATCAATATCTTTTTGTTTATTTTTAAATCTTCTTAAATCTAAAATAGTAGTTTCTATTAAATCTCTATAAATTACTCTAAAAATAGTTTGTGGACAGCCCCAACCACACCAAATTCTTCCTAAAATTGTAGTTATTGCAAATATTCCTATAAACAAAAACATTAGTAAAAATGGCATTATATAAAGCTCATTTACATTGTATGCCGTTCCAATAAAGTGAAATTGCTGTTTATCAAAAGATAAAAGCAAAATATGATTTCCATTTATAGTAATAAACGGCAATCCCATGATAAAAATTGTAAGCAATAGATATGTTATATATCTCTTTTTAGCATAAGACATAGTTTCTCCTTTTTTTAAATTAAAGAAGTTTAAAAAGAAGAAGTGGTTTTTTGGTGGTATTAAAATTAGAATATTTAAAAAATAATGAAAAATTTAAAATTTTAGGCTTTTTTTAAGCCACTTTATATATATATATATATATGCTATTATTTTTAAATAATATAAACTAAGATTTTTTATTGATATTGGACAATTAATTATTATTTTTTTAATAATATAATTGAACATTTATTTACAAGGGATT
>CANRCH010000121.1 GCA_947629065.1 uncultured Aliarcobacter sp. | reverse complement strand
TATAATCCCAAAAAATAATTTAGGAAAAATGATTTGGTAGAACTTAGTAGAAAGATTTCAACACTTGTTGGACGAACGAATGCACACTATGGATTAATAAAAGAAAATGATAGAATTCTGGTTGGATTTAGTGGTGGGAAAGACTCACTTACGCTAATTCACGCACTTAATAGAATGAAGAAAAAAGCCCCATTTAAATTTGATTTTAAAGCAGTTACTATTACTTATGGAATGGGTGAACAAGTTGAGTTTTTAAGCAATCATTGCAAAGAGCATGGAATTGAGCATGAAGTAATAGATACTCAAATTTTTGATCTTGCAGGTGAAAAAATTAGAAAAAATTCATCTTTTTGTTCATTCTTTTCAAGAATGAGAAGAGGGTATATATATACAACAGCACTAGAACAAGGGTATAATAAAGTGGCTTTGGGGCATCATTTAGATGATGCAATGGAGTCATTTTTTATGAACTTTTTTTATAATGGAACAATGAGAACTATGCCACCAATTTATACAGCAAACAATGGTTTAGAGGTAATAAGACCACTGATTTTTTGCAGAGAAAGACAATTAAGAGCATTTGCAGACTCAAATGAGATTAGAGTAATTGGCGATGAAGCATGTCCAGGACTTAGATTTGATGTAAAAATGCCACACGCAAGAGCTACAACAAAAGAGCTTTTAGCAGATCTTGAAGCAAAAAATCCAAAAATATTTGTATCTATGAAGAGTGCATTTAGTAATATTCATTTAAATAGTTTTTTTTATAAAGATTTAAGTGAAATAAAACTTGATTTGGAAGATGAAAATATATGAAAATCTTAGTTTCATCGTGCCTTTTGGGTGAAGATACAAGATATGATGGTGAAAACTCAAATGTAGCACTTAATCCTAAATTTAGATTTAGTGAAAAAGAGCTTTTTATGGATATTTTATGTGATAATGAAATATATTCAATCTGCCCTGAAGTGTCTGGTGGACTAGGAATTCCTAGAAACAAAGCTGAGATAATAAGCCATGAAAAACCTCTAAAAGTTATTGATGAAAAGCAAAATGATGTAACAGTGAATTTTTTAATAGGTGCAAAAAAAGCACTTGATATTTGTATTGAAAATGGTATAAAAGTTGCACTTTTTAAAGCAAAATCACCATCTTGTGGAAATTTAGAGGTTTATGATGGAACTTTTTCAAAAACTCTTATAAATAAACAAGGATTAACAGCAAGGCTTCTTGAGGAAAATGGTGTAAAAGTTTTTAATGAAATGCAGTTAAAAGAGTTGGATAAATTTATAAAAGTTGAAAAAAAGAATAAAAATAAAGAGAAAGTTTAGTATAGATATAAAAGCCTAAGCTTTTATATCTAAAAGTCTATCCATAACAGCACTTTGCACTTCAATACTCTTTGCATTTGCACTATATGAGATTATTTCTGGAATTTGACCTGCTATTTCTTCAAGTAAATCAGCACTAACTTCACCTAATTCTGGATCACCTACAACAGCTGCAATTTCAGCTATATTACTTGCATTTTGTTGTAACTGTAAACCAGCACTTAACATACCGTTTAAATTGTTATCTATTCTCATAATTTTCTCCTAAAGATGATAATAACATCTTATTTAAATTTGCAGCAATTGCAATTGAACTATCAGCTCCACTTAATCCCTCAGGTGCACTTGAAGCTTTTTGAAGTTCATCTAGTTTTAATTTTGCTTCAACTGGATTGCTTGGCATTGATGTATCAAATCTTACATGCCCACCTGTTGCATATAGTTTTCCATCAGGTCCCATTTGATAAGAGTAAGAAATAGGAGTTGTCGTTGTACCTAAACTAGCGTGTAACTGCTCATGAACTCTAATTTCAGAATCTTTATTTTTAAATTTTTCTAAAACTCTTTCATAATCATTTTTATCATAGTTTTTTTCACCTAAAACTACACTATCATTTTTTTCAAAAGCTGATTTTTCATCTTCTTTTTTATCAATTGAAGCTAATTCACTCTTTTTAATAGAGAGTTGCATCTGAATATTTGAAGCAGATAAAAAATTATTTTTCAATTCCATTTACAACTCCTTATAAAAGTAATATTTAATTATATCTAAAATACCATATAAAGACAAATCCATTTAGTATAGTTTGGATAAAATAATATAATTTAAGAAAATAGCTTCACAAATTGTAAATTGAGCATAATAATAGTAAAATATCGCCCACTGTTTCGAAAATCTAGTAGAAATTAGATAAGTGAAACTAAGATAAAGCTTGATAAAGCTTATAATTATAGATAAAAAAGAGGAATAATGAACTTTATATTCGATAAAAATAGTCACTTTAATTTAGCAAATATTGCTACTTTTTTTAACATAGCTTGTGGAGTTTTTGCAATCTATTTTTTAACTCACAATAATTTTTACGCAGCTGCACTTTTTGCTTGGCTTGCAGGTGCTTTTGATATAGTTGATGGAAAAATAGCTAGAAAATTTAATCTTTCTACTCAATTTGGAATACAGCTTGACTCTTATGCAGATTTCCTATCTTTTGTAATTGTTCCTGCAATGTTTATATATTTTGCAGTAATAAATGGTAAAGAGGACTTTTTAAATATGACTTTTGTGGCAATTGTATTTATTTACTATGTTGTTGCTGGGCTTAGAAGATTGATTCAATTTAATATAAATGCAGATGAAGGTGAAGTTGAAAAATATTTTACAGGTGTTCCAACTCCGCTTGGTGCAATTTTACTTTGGATTGTATATCTAATTTTTGCAGGTGATTTTATAAATGAGTATTTTGTACTTTGTATGATGCTTGTAATTGGATTTTTATTAAATTCAAAAATAAAAATTAGACACCTATAATGAATGAAGTTATAACAATAGACTTAGGTTCAAACTCCTTTAGAGTTCTAAAATATGATTGTAAAAATCATAAGATTTTAGATGAGTATCACCAAGTTGTAGGTCTTGCAGATGGTTTAATTAAAACAGGATTTATAAGTATTGATGCACAAAAAAGAGTTGTTGAAGCACTAAGTATTGCTTCAAAAAAACTTGAATTTAATCCAAAAGATGCAATTTGTGTTACAACAGCAGCTGCTAGAAAAGCAATTAATTCAAAAGAAGTTTTAAACTATTTTTATGAAAAAACAGGTGCAAAATTTGAAATAATTGATGCTTTTGAAGAGGCTAGGCTTACACATCTGGCTGTAAAATATGCACTAAAAAGAGAAAAAATTTCAAATGAAAACTTTATGATACTTGATATTGGTGGTGGTTCAACAGAGCTTACAATATCAAATAAAGATGGTTTTTTTAGCAAAAGTTTTGATTTTGGAATAGTAACAATGACTCAAAAACATCTTGAAAACTCAAATGTTTTTGAAGATTTAGAAAATAGAAAAAAAGAGATAGAAGAGTTTATAAAAGATTCACATATAGATTTAACAAACTATATTTTTGTAGCAACAGCAGGAACTCCTACAACAATTGCAGCTGTTAAAAAAGGTATGACATATTTTAACTATGATAAAGAAAAAGTAAATGGAACAGTTTTAAATTTAGAAGATTTAGAAAATAGTTTAGAGATTTTACGAACTTCAAGCCAAGAAGATATGATTAAGCTTGTTGGAAAAGGAAGAGTTGAGTTTTTAGAAGTTGGAACTTATATTTATAGAACTTTTTTTGAAGCACTAAATAAAAAAGAGTCAATTGTTTTGGATGATGGATTAAGAGAAGGGGTTGCAGTTAATTACTGTATAAATTGCAAGTGTTAGATTAAGATAATAATCTAACACTTTGTTCTTGAATTATATTTGCTTGAGAAGCAGCTAAATATCCAGCATTTGCATTTATATTTGATTTAGAGAAATCTTGAATTTCTTTTCCGAAATCTATACTGTTTTTAAATAAAGAGTTGTTTTGTTCTTGTAGCTTTTCATTTGCTTTTTCTTCAAGCTCTTTTGAAAAATTCTCAAAATTATTTGCTAGTTCACTTAATGCTGTTTTTGAAGCATCAATTAAATTTACAGCTTCTTGAACATTTGTTGCATTATTTAAATCAAAATTATTTATTGTTTCAAAAAGATTATTTGCAACATTTGCAACATTTGGTTTTGGCATAGAGTAAGTATTATCACTAGTTGTAACTTCAATACTATCTTTTTCATCATAATAGTTTTGAACTAAAAGTGACTCTTGTTTATAACTTGTACTGTAAGCAACTTGATTAAATGCTCTTAAATCTTCATTTATCTCTTTTTTTAAGTCATTTTTATCTTGATAGTTTTCAATATTTGCTAATTTGTCTTCAATATTTTTTAGATAATCTTGTTGTTTATCTAAAGCTACTTGAGATATTTTTGACATTGCTATTCCATCATTTAGAGCTTGAATATTTGATGAAAATTCACTAGTTTGAGACTTAAGAGGACTAATGTTAAGGTTTAATTCATCACTTATCTCACTAATTCTACCAGTTTGTTGAACCTTATTTAGTTGTAAAGATGATTGATTATTGACATTTAGATTAACGGATTGACTATTTATAGCATTTATATCCATACTTTATGCTCCCAAAAAATTATTTATCTTATATTGTATCATAGAAATCATAATATTTTGTTTTATAAGAATAAAAATTTGAAATTATATTTTTTATTCAAAGATAAATTAATTAAAGATTGAGTAAAATAAAATCTTATTTTTAAAAATGGAGAAAGATTATGAAAATGACTGGCGCAAAAATGGTTATAGAATCATTACATCAAGAAGGGGTTGAAGTAGTATTTGGATACCCTGGAGGCGCTATTATGAACGTCTATGATGAAATTTATAAACAAAACTATTTTCAACACATTCTAAATAGACACGAACAAGCTAGTGTAATTGCAGCAGAAGGATATGCAAGATCTACAGGTAAAACAGGAGTTGCAATTGTTACTTCTGGACCTGGATTTACAAATGCAGTTACAGGAATTGCAGATGCTTATATGGATTCAATTCCACTAGTTATAATCTCTGGACAAGTTCCAACAACAATTATTGGAACAGATGGTTTCCAAGAAATTGATGCAGTTGGAATTTCAAGACCATGTACAAAACATAACTATTTGGTAAATAAAATAGAAGATTTACCAAGAATAAT
>CANRCH010000120.1 GCA_947629065.1 uncultured Aliarcobacter sp. | reverse complement strand
TCGCCATTTTTTTATAATCCAAAACTTCCAGGTGAGGGATTTCCTTTTGATTATAACCAAAATTCAAGATTAAAAATGAACACTCCTTTGATAGTTTCGCATCTTTCACAAGACAGAGCTTGGGCATATATTGAGTCATATTTTGTTGGTGGTTGGGTAAAAGTTGATGATATTGCTTTTGTTGATGATGCTTTTATAAACACTTTTCAAACAAAAGATTACTATATAAGTACAAAAGAGAAATTTCCTTTATATGATCCAAATTTTGTGGAGTATATAAAAATTGGTACTCTATTTCCAAAATATAACAGTGGTTTTTTAATAGCAAAAAAAGATGAAAAATCAAATGTAAAACTAATACAAATTCAAATAGAGAATAATCAAGTAGAGAAACTTCCTATAAAAAATAGTACAGAAAATCGTACAAGAATTTTAAATGAGCTTTTAGATGAGCCTTATGGTTGGGGTGGATTATTAAACAATAGAGATTGTTCTAGTTTTACTCAAGACTATTTTGCAGTATTTGGAAAATATCTTGATAGAAACTCAAAAGCACAATCAAGAAATGGAAACTATGTGGATTTATCTTTTATGAATTTAAATGAAAAAAAAGAGTATATAGCAAAAAATGGAGTTCCTTTTTCTACTTTAGTATATCTAAAAGGGCATATAATGCTATACATCGGTGTTAAAAATGGCGAACCATTAGTTGCACATAATGTTTGGAGTATTAGATTAAAAGATAAAAATCAAGAAGAGTTTAGACATATCATAGGAAAAGCTACAATAACTACACTTGAGCCTGGAATTGAGCTTGAAGGCTTTACAAATGAGAGTAATATTTTAGGAAAAGTTTTAGGAATTACTATTTTATAGTAACTCCTATTTCTTATTCTCTAAATCTATTAAAGGGTTAAAAATCATTGAATCTATTACTTGATTTTTGAACTTCATATCTTCTAACTGTTGGGCTAAAAATTTATTCTCTTCACTTAGTGATACATAGTGTGCATAAAGTTTATTTATATCTTTACTTGTATAGTAAATATTATTTGCAAAATATATTTTTGGCAAAAACAGCACAGCTGCAATAATAAACATAAATATAACAATAATAAGAGAGTTTGCTGAATTTAATTTAATCAAATTTAAATATCCTTAATTTTGAACTTCTACTTCTTGGATTTTGTTTTATCTCTAAAGGAGTTGCAATTATAGGTTTTTTTGTAATAATTTTACCTAAATCGTGATTATTTCCACATTCACATCTAAAAGCATCACTTGGGCAAACACAAGAACTTGACCATTTTTTAAAATAATTTTTTACAATCCTATCTTCTAAAGAGTGAAAAGAGATTATTGAAACTATGCAGTTTTTTAGTTTTGCTTCTTCAATAGATTCAAAAAGTTTTTCTAAAACTCCTAATTCATTGTTTACTTCAATTCTAATTGCCTGAAAAACCAAAGTTGCAGGGTGAATTTTGCCTTTGTGAAGTTTCTTTGCTAAAAGTTCAGATAACTCTTTTGCACTATAAAATGGTCTATTTTCAACAATAATAGAAGCAACTTTTTTATACTCTCTAATCTCTCCATACTCTTTTAAAATATTTTCTAAATCTTGTTTAGAGTATGTATTTACAATAGTTTGCGCATCCAAAGAGGAATTTTGATCCATTCTCATATCTAATACAAGACTTTCAAAACCAAATCCCCTTTCAAGCTTATCAAGCTGTAAAGATGACACTCCAATATCTGCTAAAATTCCAGAAATTTGGTAATCTTGAAATTTGGGAACAACATTTTCAAAGTTTCCTTTATTAAAAATCACCCTATTTTCAAACTCTTTTAATCTATTTTTAGAAAATTCTAGTGCTTCATCATCTTGATCATTACAAATTAGTTTTATATTTTTATTTTGTTTTAAAAGTCCACTACTATGACCTGCATATCCTGTTGTACAATCTATTATATAGCCTTCATTTACAGTTGAAAAGCTATTTAAAACTTCACTATAAAGCACTGGAATATGTGGAATTTGTGGAGTATTTGAGTTCTCTTGCAAAAACTATCCTTTAATATATTTTATATATAATATCCAAAATTTAATTAAGGCTTAAAATGATTAATAAAGCAACTGTTGAACTTCTTTCGGATCTCTCTTTATCTATGTTTACAAAAAACTTTTTTGGCATTTTTCAAGGAGCAATTTCAGCAAAATTAGATTATGAACATTTTATGATAAATACAAAAGATGCAGTTTTTGACAATCTTACAGAGAACTCATTTTGTACATTAAATATGAATAAACAAGATTATAGATGGAATATGGCTAGTTTAGATGCACATATTCACTCAAGCATCTATTCAAATATTCATGAAGCAAAATATGTAGCTTTTGGGATGCCAATTTATACAACAGCTTATACTTTGGCAAATGATAATATTGCTTTCGAAGATTATTTTGGAAAAACTATTTTTGGAGATGTTGAGATTCATAATCCTGGAGATTTTTCAACTTGGAATAAAAGATCATCTTTGGAAATCACAAAACATATTAAAAATACAAAACATAATTTATTAATCATAAAGGGCTTTGGAACATATATTTACGACCGAGATATTCACCAACTTGTAAAAAAAATTGCTATTCTTGAGAACTCTTGTAGGCTTTTAAGTATTAAAAGCACATTTAACTAGAGTTTAACTTATATTTATAGAAGCAGGGAATAAATTCCCTGTTCCGAATAAAATTATATTAATATTTGGTCATTAATATCTGTTTGTACTTTTACTTTTACAGAACTATCTCCTGTATTTGTATAAATATCATATCCTAAATCTGAACCTATTCCTTCTGTTTTATCCCAAGTTTTATCAAGTTCATCTTTAAATGTAACTTTATCATCACCATCCCCTTTGATGATTAGTTCATTATCACTATCTGTCATATCTAAAACATCCGATAAAGTTAAGATAATATCTTGTTTTATATTCTTAGCATCACTAGCTATTCCTAAATCAAGAGTATCAATATATGTTATTTTACCTGCTAATTTACTAAAATCAATATCTCCTAAAATTAGATTGTCTTCACCATATTGCTTATCTCTTCCTATTACTTGTAATGTTTCACTATTTACAAAAATATCGAAGTTTATATCATTGTTTTCAGCACTTAAATCTATGATTGAAGATGTTGATGTTTTTAAAACAAATTTTCCTGTAACAGCAGTGTCTAAAGTATCTGCTCCATCAACTGTTTTTGCAGTTACATCTATCTCACCATTAAAATTATGATACATAATTTGAAGATTTGGTAAATCTAAAGTATTTACACCTTCTAAAGTCCAAGTCTTATTGTAATAATCAAATGTTGCATTTGGTCTTCCATCTTGTCCATCAAGAATTCTTCCATCACTTAATTTAAATCTAGCCGTATCATCTAATTCTGTACCAGTTTGTGCTTTTAGAGTAATAGTAGTTGTTTCGCTTCCATCTATATCTGTGGCATTTGCATTTAGATTTATTTTATTCCATGCATACTCTTTTCCAATAGCATCTGTTGGAGTTATAGTAATATCACTTGCTTTTTCGCTTATATTTAGCTTAAAGTCATTCACAAAATCTTTAGTTTCGCTTCCATCTTTAACTGTTGTTTTTAATTTTATATTTGGTACTTCTCCTGAGTAGTTTTCTGGTGCTTTAATATAAATTTTT
The DNA here is from genome assembly GCA_947629065.1 of uncultured Aliarcobacter sp. Classification (GTDB taxonomy): domain Bacteria; phylum Campylobacterota; class Campylobacteria; order Campylobacterales; family Arcobacteraceae; genus Aliarcobacter. Next base: position 1,599 of record CANRCH010000120.1, on the reverse strand, counting down.
GGCATTTTTCCATCTACACCTACAGGAATACTCCAGTTGTTATTAACTAATTCAACACCATTTATAGTTGTTTTACTTCCATTTGCTCCTGCATTTATAGCCATTATTTGAGAATCTCCATAATAAACTGTAAATCCAGTTGGTAAATCTTCAAGTAAGATTTTTACAACTTTTTCTGAACCGTCATTGTCTATCAATGTTAAATCTTTTAAACTATTTTCTCCAACTTTTAGTTCAATATATTCATCACCATCTAAAGAACCACTAACTTTTGTATATTCAACTCCACTTGCTGTAAGATTTGTAAAATTCTCAATACTATCAACTACTGGAATTACAGTGATTGTAATATTTCCTGTTCCAGTTTCAGTAGTTGAAGCTCCTGTTTCTTGTGTTGTTGCCGAAGCAGTAAATTTTGCTTCTCCACTTACATTTGCTGTAGGAATAAACTTAATTCCTTCTAATTGTGCTTTTGTAAGAGTTATAGAACTTCCATCTGTAAATACTTTTTCACTATTATCAGCTAAAACAAATTTTCCTAAAACTGAACCTGTAACATGTGTTATTATTACAGTATTATCAACTAAAGTATATGTAGGATTTCCACTTTCTGTATCAACTGTATTTATCACAATATCAAAAGTTTTAGTTGTATTATCTTCATCTATAACTTCTTCTGTAATACTTAAAGTTGGATTATCTGTTACAGGTGTTACAGTTGTATCTGTATAAGTTGTTTTATCTTGAGCTGGAATAATAGTTGAAGTACTTGGAACATAAGCAGTCATACTTATATCTTTTATCTCTACTCCTACGCTATTGTTATTCTCATTTAGATTTTCAAAAGGTTTAAACTTAACTTTAGCTAATTCTGTTTCTATAGTTGAACCTGCTGGAATACTTAAAGCATAATAAGTAACTCCACCTTTTGTATATACATTTAAAGCTGAATCATCAGTGATTATTAAATTTTTCAAATCTGTATCTTTAAAAGTAATAGAGTATGCAACTCCTGTTACATTTGTATTTGAATTTGGATTTATTTTTACAATATCATTAAGAGTAAACTCTGTATCTTCAATAGCTTGATAATCTCTTTTTTCTATACTTGAAACAATTGTTTCTACTGTTCCATTTTCACCACTATTATCCATATTATCTATAAATACTATTTCTGTAGATTTTTCTACTACCTCAGCACTTCCATCTTGGTTGTATGCTGTGATTTTAATATTGTAGCTATCTCCTGTTCCTGCTTTTAACTGGTCATTTACTTTAAATGTAAGAGTTTCTTCTATTTTTCCACTATTTACTGTTGTAAAATTTTTATCTACAGTTACAAACCAAAGATTTGTACCATCTCCTGCTTTTGCATAAGTTCCACCTTCTATACTTATACCTTCAGGAACTCCCTCTATTACAAGTCTAGTAATTTTTTCTGAACCATCTGTATCTTTTGTTGTATCAGTTTCACTATCTCCTAATGCACTTATATCAACTGTAACAGTAAATGAACCAGTGCTATTTATAGTTACTTCTTCTTTGTGATATGTATTAGTAGCATCCATATTTCCTTCTGCAACAGAAATATTAGCTCCA
>CANRCH010000119.1 GCA_947629065.1 uncultured Aliarcobacter sp. | reverse complement strand
TAATTTCTTCTTTGCCCAAGTTTTGGTGGAGTTACATCTTTTTGTAAATCAATACTAAGATTATTATAAAATAGTTCTCCATAGTTTGTTTCACGGTTTATCGTCTCATAAGCTTGAGTTATAGTGTTATTGTATTTTAGTGCTTCTTGAAGAATCTTTAAAATTTTTACAGACTCCAAAAAGTTCACATGTGATGGTGCTTCAATTGGTGAACTATAATATTTGTGCATTCTTTCAACCAAAGATTTGTTTCTAATTTCAATGAAAACAGACTCAATAGGGGATTTAAAAAATAGTATTTTTTGTTTTACATTTATAGATATATATGTAGTTTCCATCCCATATATTTTTCTTGAAAAAGAGTCAAATAAAAACAGTTTTTTATTGTAGTTATTATTAAATAACTCATACATAAGTTCCAATATTTTTATCTTTTCTTCTTTTGTAAAAAAGTTTCCAATACTTGCAAAACAAAAGCTAAGCACCGATTTTATCGAATACCATTCTGTTGTATCATAATCATATCTTAGCATTTGGTCAATTCTTTCTTGTTTCAGCTCCTCTATATCAGGGCTTGTTGTTCCTTTGTACACTTTTCGTACAGCACTATCTCTATACATGGGACCAGGAAACTGTGCTTGAATTACAAATCTTCTATTTTTTTCATGTTCTATTATATATTGAAGTCTTCCTTTATAATCTTCATCTATAATCCTTACCTCTTTTTGAGGTATTTGAGTAATTGATTTTAAGAACTCTTCTCCACTACATGCATCTTCCCAAATATAGTCAGGATACCTAAAAATTTGACAAATTTTATCTTTTATATCACTACTTGGTTCTATATTTGTAACTTTATCAATCCACGATGTAACCGTTCTTCTATCTTTATTTATAAGAGATGCAAATTTTGATATACTTAAGTTTGATCTATTATAAATCTCTATAAATTTATCTACAGAATTTTTAAAACCCATAAGCTACCTTTACAATAAATTTTACATATTGTACTAAAAATTCTTTAAAATACAATTATTGTACAATTGTTATTTTTTTTAAAAGAAATTGTGAAATGGACTACAAAATAATACAACCAATTTAATTTAAATCTAGTATAATGTTTTCACAAATAAATTTTAAAGGATATGTATGACAAGTGCAGGAAAAAAATTTAGAGAAGCTCTAAAAGAGTCATCTCCATTACAAATCGTTGGAACAATCAATGCTTACCAAGCTTTACAAGCTACAAGAGTAGGACATAAAGCTATATATTTAAGTGGTGGAGGTATTGCAAATGCTTCTTATGGTTTACCAGACTTAGGTATGACAATGATTGAAGACGTTTGTATTGATATTAGAAGAATTACTTCAATTTGTGATACACCACTAATAGTGGACGCTGATACAGGATGGGGACACGCATTTAACGTTGCTAGAACTGTAAAAGAGTTTATTAGATCTGGAGCTGCTGGAATGCATATTGAAGACCAAGTTGCAGCAAAAAGATGTGGACATAGACCTAATAAAGAACTAGTATCTATTGAAGAGATGTGCGATAGAATTAGAGCAGCTGTTGATGCAAAACAACAATTAGACCCAGATTTCTATATTATTGCAAGAACTGATGCACACGCAAGTGAAGGTCAAGCTGCTGCAATTGCTAGAGCAAAAGCTTATGTTGAAGCTGGAGCAGATGCAATTTTTGCTGAAGCTGTACATACTTTAAAAGAGTACAAAGAGTTTACAGATGCAATTAGCGTACCAGTATTAGCAAATATTACTGAGTTTGGAGCAACTCCACTATTTACAACTGAAGAACTAGCAAGTGTTGGAATTGATATGGTTCTTTACCCACTTTCAGCATTTAGAGCTATGAATAAAGCTGCATTAAATGTATATCAAGAGTTAAAAGATAAAGGAACTCAAGAAGGTACAATTGATACAATGCAAACAAGAATGGAACTATACGATATGTTAAACTACCACTCTTATGAGCAAAAAATGGACGAACTTTTTTCAAAAGGAAAAGCTAAGTAATTAGCTTTTCTTTATTTTAATTTAAATCAAACTAAGGAGAAAAATTATGAGTACTGAAACAACTTCAGGATTTAAACCAAAAAAATCTGTTGCACTTTCTGGTGTAGCTGCTGGAAGTACAGCACTTTGTACAGTTGGAAATACAGGAAATGATTTATACTATAGAGGGTATGACATTTTAGAATTTGCCCAAACAGCTGAATTTGAAGAGATTGCACACTTAATAGTTTATGGTGAACTACCAAATAAAGCAGAATTAGCAGCATATAAAGCTAAACTTAAAACTTATAGAGAACTTCCACAAGGTGTAAAAGTAGCGTTAGAGCAACTTCCAAGTAACTGTCACCCAATGGATGTTATGAGAACAGGTTGTTCAGTTCTTGGAGCATTAAATCAAGAAGATGAATCTCATCCAAAAGCAGCAGCACAAGATATTATTGATAGATTAATTGGAGCTTTCCCTTCAATTTTATTATATTGGTACCATTTTGCATATAATGGAAAAAGAATTGATGTTGCAAGTGATGAAGATACAGTTGGTGGACACTTCTTACACCTATTACATGGTGAAAAACCAAGAGAATCTTGGGTAAAAGCAATGCACGTATCTTTAATTTTATATGCAGAGCATGAGTTTAATGCATCTACATTTACTTCAAGAGTAATTGCAGGAACAAACTCAGATATGTACTCTTGTATTACTGGTTCAATTGGAGCTTTAAGAGGTCCAAAACATGGTGGTGCAAACGAAGTTGCATTTAGAATTCAAGAAAGATACTCATCAGCTGATGAAGCAGAAGCTGATATCAAAGAAAGAATGGCAAGAAAAGAGATTATTATTGGATTTGGACACCCTGTTTATTCAACAAGAGATCCAAGAAACGTAGTAATCAAAAATGTTGCAAAAGAACTATCTGAAGAAAATAAAGATATGTTAATGTACGATGTTGCTGAAAGAATTGAGACAATTATGTGGGATCAAAAGAAAATGTTCCCAAATCTTGACTGGTTCTCAGCTGTTTCATACAACCAAATGGGAATTCCAACAGATATGTTTACTCCAATCTTTATTATGTCAAGAGTTACAGGATGGGGTGCACACGTAATTGAACAAAGAGAAGATGGAAAAATTATTAGACCATCAGCTGAATATACAGGTCCAGCGCCAAGAGCTTATGTTCCTTTAGAAGAAAGAAAATAATAAATAATCTCTCATTAAGCTGGAGTTCTTCCAGCTTAAAACAACTAAAAATAAACTTATAGGTAAAGAAAATGACAAACGAAAAATATCTTAAAGATTTAGAAGGTTTTAATACTAAATACTATGATGTTAAAAGTGCTGTTGAAGATATCACACCAGGATCTTTTGCAAAACTTAACTATACTTCAAGAGTATTAGCAGAAAACCTTTTAAGAAAATGCCCAAGTGAAGATTTAAAAGATTCACTTATTCAATTAATTGAAAAAAGAACAGATAAAGATTTCCCTTGGTATCCTAGTCGTGTAATCTGTCACGATATTCTAGGACTTACAGCTTTTGTTGATCTTGCAGGTCTTAGAGAAGCAGTTGCATCTAAAGGTGTAGATCCTCAAAAAATTAATCCAGTTGTTCCAACACAATTAATCGTGGATCACTCTCTAGCAGTTGAGTGTGGTGGATTTGATCCAGATGCTTTCCAAAAGAATAGAGATATTGAAGATAGAAGAAATGCTGATAGATTTGATTTTATCAACTGGACAAAAAAAGCATTTGATAATGTTGATGTTATCCCACCAGGTAACGGAATTATGCACCAAATCAACCTAGAAAAAATGTCACCAGTTATTCATAATATTGATGGAATTGCAAGTCCTGATACTCTTGTAGGTACAGACTCACACACTCCACACGTTGATGCACTAGGAGTAATTGCTGTTGGTGTTGGTGGACTTGAAGCTGAAAACGTAATGCTTGGAAACCCATCTTATATGAGAGTTCCAGAAATTATTGGAGTTGAAATCACTGGTACTAGAGCTGCTGGAATAACTGCAACTGATATTGCACTTGCTATGACTTCATATTTAAGAGAAAACAAAGTAATTTCTGCATATTTAGAGTTCTTTGGAAGTGGAATCAAATATTTAGATCTTGGAGATAGAGCAACTATTTCAAATATGACACCTGAATATGGTGCAAGTGCTGCAATGTTTGCAATTGATGATAGAACTATTGATTATTTAAGAATCACAGGAAGAAGCCCTGAACAAGTAAAACTTGTTGAAGCTTATGCAAAAGCAAATGGACTTTGGGCAGATACTTTAGCAGATGCTACTTATGCAAGAACAATTAAATTTGATTTAACAACTGTTACAAGAACACTTGCAGGTCCTTCTCAACCACACAAACTTCTTCCAGTATCAGCTTTAGATGATAGAGGAATTACAAAAAAAGTTGAAATTACAAATGAAGTAATCCCTGATGGTGCAGTTTTAATTGCTGCAATTACATCATGTACAAACACTTCAAATCCACGAAACGTTGTTGCTGCTGGATTATTAGCTAAAAAAGCAAATGAGCTTGGATTAACTAGAAAAAGATGGGTAAAATCATCACTAGCACCTGGTTCAAAAGTATCTGAAATATATTTAAAAGATTCAGGACTTTTACCAGAGTTAGAGAAACTAGGATTTGGAATAGTTGGATTTGCATGTACAACTTGTAATGGAATGAGTGGAGCTTTAGACCCAAAAATTGAAGCTGAAGCAGCTGGTGTTTATACAACTGCTGTATTATCTGGAAACAGAAACTTTGATGGAAGAATCCACCCATTTATTAAAGAGGCATTCTTAGCTTCACCTCCACTTGTTGTTGCTTATGCACTTGCTGGAAGTATTAGAGTTAATATTGAAACAGGTGTTATTGGAATTGATAAAAATGGAAATGAAGTAAGATTAAAAGATCTTTGGCCAAGTGATGAAGAGATTGATGCAATCGTTTATAAATCTGTAAAACCAGAGATGTTTGCAAAAATCTATGATCCAATGTTTGCAAAAGCAGATAAAGGGGAGAAAGCTGAACCATTCTATAAATGGGATGCAAAATCTACTTATATTCAAAAACCACCATACTGGGAAGATGCTTTTATGAGTATGCCAGCTCTTAAAAATTTAAGACCACTTGGAGTTTTCCCAAATGATATAACAACAGACCACCTATCTCCATCTAATGCTATTCAAGCAAATAGTGCATCTGGTGAGTATTGTTTAAAAATGGGATTACCATTAGAAGATTTAAACTCTTATGCAA
>CANRCH010000118.1 GCA_947629065.1 uncultured Aliarcobacter sp. | reverse complement strand
TTTGAAGAGTATTTGTTGCACGATACAAAATCTCAAAATGAGACTCACAGTTTTAATAACTTTTTAAAATATGGAAACTTACCTGAAATTATTGCTATTGAAGAGAATAAAAAGATTAAAAGAGTTCAAGAAATAATAGAACTTTTTTCAAAAGACGATACAGATTTTCAGATTTTCAAAATTTTAGCACTTAATATTGATGAGAAAAAATCACTTTTTCAACTATTTAATAATTTAAAAACTAAAATAAAAATCTCAAAAGATAGATTTTATGAAACTTGCAAAACTTTAGAAAAACAAAATAGAGTTTTTTTTGTTGATAAATTTAATCAAGAAAAAAGTGCAAAAAAAATATATATTTACAATCACTCATTTTTAAATGCCCTAACTCACACAAAAAAGTTTAAACAAGAGTTTACAAATATGGTTTTTTTAGAAGCATTTAAGGAGTATAAAGAGATTTATTATCTTGATAATATTGATTTTTACATAAAAAATGAGAACTTAGCACTTGTTTGTATCCCATTTTTCAACTCTTTTTTAAATGCAAATCTATTAAAAAAAGTTATAAAAACTGCTTTAGAGTTTGAAATAAAAAAAATAGAGATTATTACTATTTCAAATAGTGAAAAAATTAAAAACCAAAATATGCAAATTGAGGCTATACCATTTTATGAGTGGGCATTAAGCTAAGAGGAAGTTAATCATTTTTTGGATAAAATCCGAAAATTATTTTAGGAAAAGAGCAAAGCATATGAATAAAAGAGTACTTGTAAAATTTTCTGGTGAAGCACTTGCAGGTGCTGAGGGTTATGGTATTGATACTAAAATTTTAGATTATATAGCTGAAGAGATTAAAAGTTTAGTAGAACACGGTGTTGAAGTTGCCATTGTTATTGGTGGTGGAAATATAATTCGAGGTGTTACAGCTGCTGCTGATGGTGTTATTAAAAGAACAAGTGCTGATTATATGGGAATGCTAGGAACTGTAATAAACGGTGTTGCTATGCAAGAAGCACTTGAGTATAAAGGTCTTAATGCAAGACTTCAAACTGCGATTAAAATGGAAGAGATAGCTGAGCCTTTTATTGTAAGAAAAGCTATGAGACATTTTGAAAAAGGAAGAGTTGTAATTTTTGGTGCAGGAACTGGAAATCCATATTTTACAACAGATACAGGTGCAACTCTAAGAGCCACTGAAATTGGTGCAAGTATGCTTATTAAAGCTACAAAAGTAAATGGTGTTTATGATAAAGACCCAATGAAATTTGCTGATGCAAACAAACTTGATACATTAACTTACGATAGAGCTTTAGAAGACAATATCAAGGTTATGGATGATACTGCTATTGCACTAGCAAAAGATAATAGATTACCAATTGCTGTTACAAATATGAACGAAAAAGGAAACCTTTTAAGAATCGTTCAAGGTGACTATAGCAAGTGTTCAATAGTAAAATAAATATTTAAAGGAAAAAATATGGAAAGATTAGAAGAGAGAATTTCAAGAGCATTAAAACAAGTTGATAATGATAGATATATTTTAGCAATAGCTGTTGGTCAAAGAGCAGATGAGCTAAGTAAAGGTGCAAAACCACTTTTAGAGATAAATACTCAAAAAATGAAATATACAGATATTGCAATTGATGAGATTGCAAGTGGACTTTTAAAAATTGAAGGTTTAGTAGATAAAAACTAATTGTCTATTATTAGGTAAACTATGAATCCATTTTTCAAAGATATACAAAGCGTAAATACAATTGATGGTGCTATTAATAAACTAAAACAGCAAATAGATATTTCAGATAAACTTTATGAAATTATTAATTTCATAATTGAAGCACATGAAGGTCAATTTAGAAAAAGTGGTGAACCATATAGTGTTCACCCAATTTTAGTTGCAACAGTTACAAGTAAATTTTCACAAGATGAAGATGTAATTGCAACTGCCCTACTTCACGATGTTGTTGAAGATACTCCATATACTTTAGAGTATGTTGAAGAAAGATGGGGTAAAAACGTATCTAATATGGTAAAAGGGCTTACAAAAGTAAGTGATATTAGAGAAGAAAACTTCATTACTTCAAAAGATTCAAGTGATTCAAAAATTGTTCAAGCAGCACTTACTTTTAGAAAAATGCTAATCACTTCTATTGATGACCCAAGAGTTTTAATTGTAAAACTTTGTGATAGACTTCACAATATGCTAACACTTGCTGTTTTACCTCCACATAAACAAAGAAGAATTGCTGAAGAGACTTTAGTTGTTTATGTTCCAATTGCAAATAGACTTGGTATTTCTACACTTAAAAATGAGTTAGAAGATTTAGCATTTTTCTATATTTATCCAGAAGAGTATAAAAAAATTGATCTTTTCTTAAAAGAGAATGAACAATCTATGCAACTAAGTTTTAATAACTTTATAACTGTTACAAAAACTCTTTTAGAGAAAAATGGATTTGATATAAATAAAATAAAAATCTATTCAAGAATTAAACACCACTACTCAATATATTTAAAAATGCAAAGAAAAGGTATTACTATTGATGAAGTACTAGATCTTTTTGCTATTAGAATTTTAGTTGAAAATGATATTGATTGCTATAAAGCTTTGGGGCATCTACACTTAGAGTTTAAACCATTGGTTTCAAGATTTAAAGATTATGTAGCAACTCCAAAAGAGAACGGCTATCAAACAATTCATACAACTGTTTTTTATAACTCAAAAATATATGAGATACAAATTCGTTCTTTTGATATGAATAAAGTTGCAGAGTATGGAATAGCAGCTCACTGGGCATATAAAAATGGAGATCAAACTTCTACAAATGTAAGCGGAACAAATCTAAACTGGCTTAAATCTTTGGAGTTTTCAAACGATAATATTGAAGAGTTTTATAATGAAACAAAAGAGAATTTATTTAATGATGAAATAATTGTTTACTCTCCAAAAGGTGAAGTTTTCATTCTTCCAATTGGTTCAACTGCTTATGATTTTGCTTTTGAAGTTCACTCAAATGTTGGTAAGAAAGCACTATATTGCTATATAAATAAGATTAAAAAACCACTTTTAACTGTTTTAAGAAGTACAGATATTGTACAAATTGTTACAGGTGAAGAGATTAGTGTTAGATGTTCTTGGATAGATATGGTAAGAACTACAAAAGCTAAAAAACAACTAAGAATTCTTTGTACTCAAAAACAAAAAGAGATAGATGAGTTAAGTGGAAGAAATATTTTAAATACAGTTTTTTCTAGATATTATGAAAATATTATTGAAGTACATAAAGTTGATAATCTATATAAAGTTGCTCAAGTTTTAAGCTATTTTAAACACGCAAAGTTACTTTTAGAGAAAAAAATAGCTAGAGAAAAAGGCTTTATGGCTAGGTTTAAAATATTAACTAGTAAAATAAAAGAGTTTAAATTTGATAATATTTTAATACACTCAAATTTTAATATAAATTCAATCTCATTTGACCACTGTTGTCACCCAAAATTTGGGGATGATATAGTTGCATTTAGAAATTCAAATGAAGCAGTTGTTCACCATAAAATGTGTGATAAAGCATACAATAAAATAAAAGCAAATCATCAAATGCTATTTTGTACTTGGACAAAAAACAGTGTGTTTAAATATAAAATTTTAATAAGTATTCCAAACACAAGAGGTGAGTTAGCAAAAGTATTTAACTATTTATCTAAAAATGAATTCTATATACTTTTTGTATCATTTGGAAGACAAAAACACTCACTTAGTCAATATTGTGATATTGAGTTTGAATCAAATATTTCAAGTTTAGATGAAGTTAAAAAAATTGTAGAAAAAGAGATTAAATTAATAGAAATTTTATCTAAAAAAGATGCATATAATAAATAAGGTTTTAAGATGGAAAATAAAATTAAAGAGGCTTTAGAAGAAGTAAAAAGAGGAACAGCTGAGATTATTGATATTGAAGCTATTGAAAAATTAATAAGAAAATATTATGAAACTGGTGAAAACTTCTATGTAAAAGCTGGATTTGACCCAACTGCTCCTGATATTCATTTAGGGCATACAGTTTTAATTCAAAAAATGGCAGTTTTTCAAAAATTTGGTGGAATAGTTCAATTTGTAATTGGAGATTTCACTGCAACAATTGGTGATCCAACAGGAAAAAGTGAAACAAGAAAAGTTTTAAGTAGAGATGATGTACTAAAAAATGCAGAAACTTATAAAGAGCAAGTTTTTAAAATTTTAGACCCAAATAAAACTCAAGTAGTATTTAATAGTTCTTGGCTAAATGAGCTTGGAACTGGTGGACTTATAAATCTAGCTTCAAACTTAACAGTTGCTAGAATGCTTGAGCGTGATGATTTCTCAAAAAGATACTCAAGCAATACTCCAATTGCAGTTAGTGAATTTATATATCCACTACTTCAAGGATATGATTCAATTGCGCTAAAAAGCGATATAGAGCTTGGTGGAACAGATCAAAAATTCAACCTTCTTATGGGAAGAACTTTACAAAAAGCTTATAACTGTAAAGCACATCAAGCTGTAATTATGGTTCCAATATTAGAAGGTCTTGATGGTGTACAAAAAATGTCAAAATCTTTAGGTAACTATATTGGAGTTACAGATGAAGCATTTGATATGTTTGGAAAAGTTTTATCAATATCAGATGAACTTATGTGGAGATATTTTGAACTTCTTTCATCTAAAAGTTTAAAAGAGATTGAAGAGCTTAAAATAGGTGTTTCAAATGGAAGTTTACACCCTAAAAAAGTAAAAGAGGATTTAGCTGCTGAAATAGTAGATAGATATCATGGAACTGGTGCTGGAATAAAAGCAAAAGAGGAGTTTGAAAAGGTATTTGCTAAAAAAGATATTCCTACAGATATGCCTGAATTTACATTTAATAATGAAATTTGGATATGCCAAGCTTTAGTTGATAGTAATTTAGTGAGTTCAACTTCTCAAGCAAGAAGAGATATAAATTCAAATGCAGTGTCTATAAATCAAGAGAAAATAAGCGACGATAAGTTAAACTTAACTAAAGGTGAGTATATTTTACAAAAAGGTAAAAAGAGTTTCGCTAAAATAATAATAAATTAAAAAGGGCTTTTGTGAAAATAGGAAAATATGAAATAAAACATCCAATCATTCAAGGTGGAATGGGTGTTGGAATTAGCTGGGATCAACTTGCAGGACATGTAAGTCTTGAAGGTGGATTAGGAGTTGTTTCAGCTGTTGGAACTGGATATTATAAAAAGCTAAGCCCTGATGTAAATATTGTAATGAGAAAAGATAAACCAAAAGAGGTTTTAAACTTTTATAGCAAAGGCGCTTTAACTGAAATT
>CANRCH010000117.1 GCA_947629065.1 uncultured Aliarcobacter sp. | reverse complement strand
TATGGCTGGTGAGCTTGTAGAGTTTGAAAATGGTGAAAAAGGTCTTGCTTCTAACTTAGAAGAGTCTTCTGTTGGTATCGTTGTTCTTGGAAAAGGAGAAGGATTAAGAGAGGGAACTTCTTGTAAAAGATTAGGAGAACTTCTTGAAGTGCCAGTTGGTGAAGCATTAGTTGGAAGAGTTGTAAATGCTCTTGGTGAACCAATTGATGGTAAAGGTGCAATTAATGCAACAGAAAGAAGATATGTTGAGGAGAAAGCTCCTGGAATCATGTCAAGAAAATCTGTTCATGAGCCACTACAAACTGGTATTAAAGCAATTGATGCACTTGTTCCAATTGGAAGAGGGCAAAGAGAGCTTATTATTGGAGATAGACAAACAGGTAAAACTACAGTTGCTATTGATACAATTCTTAACCAAAAAGGTGAGAATGTTGTTTGTATCTATGTTGCAATTGGACAAAAATCATCTTCAGTAGCTTCAGTTGTAAGAACACTTGAAGAAGCAGGTGCTATGGATTATACAATTGTTGTAAATGCAAGTGCTGCTGATTCTGCTACTTTACAATTCTTAGCACCATACGCAGGTGTTACAATTGGTGAATACTTTAGAGATAATGGTAAACACGCACTTATTATTTATGATGATTTATCAAAACATGCAGTTGCATATAGAGAGATGTCATTAATTTTAAGAAGACCTCCAGGAAGAGAAGCATATCCAGGAGACGTATTCTACCTACACTCAAGATTACTTGAAAGAGCTGCAAAAATGAGTGATGAAAAAGGTGCTGGGTCTATGACTGCATTACCAATTATTGAAACTCAAGCAGGAGACGTTGCTGCATATATTCCAACAAACGTAATTTCTATTACAGATGGACAAATTTTCTTAGAAACAAACCTGTTTAACTCAGGGATTAGACCAGCTATTAACGTAGGACTTTCAGTTTCAAGAGTTGGAGGAGCTGCACAAATTAAAGCTACTAAACAAGTTGCTGGAACACTAAAACTTTCACTTGCACAATATAGAGAGCTTGAGGCATTTGCACAATTTGCTTCAGATCTTGATGAGGCTACAAGAAGAGAGTTAGAACTTGGACAAAGAATGGTTGAAGTTTTAAAACAAGGTGTTAATAAACCACTTGTAATTGAAAAACAAGTTGTAATCATTTATGCTGGAACAAAAGGTTATTTAAATGATGTTGCAGTTAAAGATGTAGTTAGATTTGAAGATGAACTACACCTATTTATTGAGCAAAAATACTCAAATATTTTAGATGCAATTAAAACAAGTCAAAAAATTGATGATAATACAGAAGCACAATTAAAAGCTGCATTAGAAGAGTTCAAAACTGTATTTAATGCAAACTAAGGATTAGTCAATGGCTAACTTAAAAGAGATAAAATTAAAAATTGGTAGCGTTAAAAATACAGAAAAAACTACAAAAGCTATGAAGCTTGTTTCTTCTGCTAAACTTACTAGAACAAGAACTCTTTCAGAGCAATCTAGAAGTTATGCTAAGAAAATCAATGAAGTTTTAACTGATATTGCTGCAAGAGTTAGCAAAGTTCAGGATGAAGGAAATATTGGTAGAGCATTTGTTCAAAATGATAATCCAAAAACAGTTGATATTGTTTTTGTAACTGCTGATAAAGGACTTTGCGGTGGTTTTAATATGGCGACAATTAAAACTGTTAGTAAACTTATTGGTGAATATGAATCAAAAGGTGCTAAAGTAAGATTAAGAGCTGCTGGAAGAAAAGGTGTTGATTACTTTACATTCCAAGGTCAAGCATTGGAGCAAAAAGTAAGTGATTTAAGTTCTGCACCAACTTATGAAGGAGCTACAGGTTTTATTCATAGTGCTGTTGAAGATTTCAAAAATGAGATTACGGACAAAGTTATTGTTGTATATAACGGATTTTTAAATATGCTTACTCAAGAGATTAGAGTAAGAGAATTATTACCAATTAGCTTAGAAAAAGTTGAAATTAGTGATGCTAGTTCTATGTTAAATATTGAACCAGATGATGATGACGAAGTTTTAAGAGAATTAACTGATAAATATATTGATTTCAATATGTATTATGCTTTAATTGATTCATTAGCAGCTGAACACAGTGCTAGAATGCAAGCAATGGAAGCAGCTACAAAAAATGCAAAAGAGAAAGTTAATAGTTTAACAGTTGAGTATAATAAAGCAAGACAAGCTGCAATTACAACAGAGCTGATAGAGATTATCAGTGGTGTTGAAGCTTTAAAATAATTAAGATAAGGAGAAGGCCTAGATGAAAGGTAAAATTATTCAGGTAATGGGTCCGGTTGTAGACGTAGAGTTTGACGGATATTTACCAGAAATTAATGAAGCTATTGATGTTACATTAGCTGATGCTACTAAAGATAGATTAGTTTTAGAAGTTGCTGCACATATTGGTGACGGTAGAGTTAGAACTATTGCTATGGATATGACAGAAGGACTTGTAAGAGGTCAAGAGTGTACAGCTACAGGTGGACCTATTAAAGTTCCAGTTGGAGAAGCAGTTCTTGGAAGAATCTTCAACGTAATTGGAGATCCAGTTGATGAAGGTGAAGCAATTCCAGCTGACACTGAAAGATGGTCAATTCATAGATCAGCTCCAACATTTGAAGAGCAATCAACAAAAACAGAGATGTTTGAAACAGGAATTAAAGTTGTAGATTTACTAGCTCCTTACTCAAAAGGGGGGAAAGTTGGTCTATTTGGTGGAGCTGGAGTTGGAAAAACAGTTATTATTATGGAGTTAATCCATAACGTTGCGTTTAAACACTCTGGATACTCTGTATTTGCAGGAGTTGGTGAAAGAACAAGAGAAGGAAATGACCTTTACTATGAGATGAAAGACTCAAACGTTCTTGATAAAGTTGCTCTGTGCTACGGACAAATGAGTGAGCCACCAGGTGCAAGAAATAGAATTGCTCTAACAGGTCTTACAATGGCTGAGTATTTTAGAGATGAAAAAGGTCTAGATGTACTTATGTTTATTGATAATATCTTTAGATTTGCACAATCAGGATCTGAGATGTCAGCTCTTCTTGGAAGAATTCCATCAGCGGTTGGATACCAACCAACACTTGCAAGTGAGATGGGAAAACTACAAGAGAGAATTACATCAACTTCAAAAGGTTCTATTACTTCTGTTCAAGCTGTTTACGTACCAGCGGATGACTTAACGGATCCAGCTCCTGCATCTGTTTTTGCTCACCTTGATGCAACTACAGTTCTAAACAGAAAAATTGCAGAAAAAGGTATTTATCCAGCAGTTGATCCACTAGATTCTACATCAAGAATTCTAAGTGCAGATGTAATTGGACAAGAGCATTATAACACTGCAAGAGGTGTTCAATCAGTTCTTCAAAAATATAAAGATTTACAAGATATTATTGCAATTCTTGGTATGGATGAGTTATCAGAAGCTGATAAACTTGTTGTAGCACGTGCTAGAAAAATCGAAAGATTCTTATCTCAACCATTCTTCGTTGCAGAAGTATTTACAGGAAGCCCAGGTAAATATGTTGAATTAAAAGATACTATTGCTGGATTCCAAGGAATTTTAGATGGTAAATATGACAACGTTCCTGAAATGGCATTCTATATGGTTGGTGGAATCGACGAGGTTCTAGCTAAAGCTGAGAAAATGAAATAATAACCATTAAGGTCTAAATATGGATAAAATTAAATTATCAATAGTTACTCCAACAGGACCAATTTTTAACGGTGATGTAAAAACTGTAACTCTTCCTGGAAAAGAGGGAGAGTTCGGTGTGTTACCAGGACACTCATCACTTGTTTCAACTTTAACTGTTGGTGTTATAGTTATTGAGTTAGAAAATACTACAGAAGCTGTTGCTATAAACTGGGGACATGTGAAAGTAGATGAAAAATCAGTTGATGTACTAGCAGATGGAGCTATTGCATTAACATCTGGAAAAGATTCAGAGATTGCAAAAAATATTGAAGCAGCAAAAGAGCTTGTAAATTCAGTTAAAGATTCAAATGTTTCTATGGCAGCAGTTGAAGCAAGAATTAACTCTTTCGCTTAAAAACAAAATATGATTACTACATTACTAAATTACTTGGCAAATAGTAGCGCTATAACTTTAATAGTTTTAGCGCTATTGTCAGTTTATATAATAATAACTTTTTGGATTTATTTATATAGAAATGCTGCCCTACGAACTCTATTAAATAATGAAAAAAAATCTTTAGAATCTTTAACTTCCGCAAATACAGTTTTCTCACCACTATCAGCACTTAATAAATGTTCAAGTAACTCAACTTCAAGAGAGTTATTACATGCATGTGAAATTAATATAATAAAAGATGCTAGTGTTGGAATTTCTTGGTTAGCTATTATTGCATCAACTTCGCCATTTATTGGATTATTTGGAACAGTTGTAGGAATATTAGAGTCATTTGCTAAGTTTGCAAACGAATCAAAAGTTTCGTTTTCAGTTATTGCACCAGCAATTAGTGAAGCACTTGTAGCAACAGCAGCTGGTATTTTAGTGGCTATATTTGCATATACATTCCATCAATTACTTTCAAGAAAAGTATATGAGCTAAGTATTTATTTAAAAGCTCAAAGTGAAATTTTAATAGCAACAAAAGGGTAATAAAAGTGCATGATTTTAATCAAAAACCAGATTTAAATATTACTCCTTTAGTTGATGTTATGTTGGTATTATTAGCTATTTTAATGGTTACAGCTCCAGTTATTGAGTTTGAAGAGCCTATTAATCTTCCAAAAGGAAGTAGAACACAGCAAGCTCAAGATACGCAAAAAATTGATTTGATTATTACAAAAGATAGAATAGTAAGCTTAAATAAAGTTCAAAAAATTGAAATAGAGAAGTTTCCTGATAACTTTTTACTATTTTCAAATGGTAAAGATCAAACAACTCCAATTTATATAAGAGCTGATAAAGAGTTAAAATATGATGATATTATGTTTGTTTTAAAATCAGTTAAAGAAGCTGGTTTTTTAAAAGTTGCATTAGTTACTGATGGGTAAATATGAATAGTAGTTCATCATTTATAATTTCAGGTGTTGTTGCTTTTTCAGTTTACTTCCTATTCGCTTTTTTAGTTATATTTTATATTTGGACTCCAACAAGAGAAATTATAAATATAACACCAACTACAACTGCAATTGAACTTGATATGATAGAAGAGATTGCAGAGAAAAAAATGGTTCAAAAAAAAGTAGATAAAGTTATTGAACAACCAGAGGTTATTGAAAAAGCAGCATCAAATTCAAACGAAAAAACTCCTGATTTGAAATCTTTGTTTGCAAATGTAAAAACAACTGCACCAAAGGTTATAAAAGAGGAGG
>CANRCH010000116.1 GCA_947629065.1 uncultured Aliarcobacter sp. | reverse complement strand
GGGGTTGAAGAGTTTTTTGCATTTATAAATTTTGAAAAAGATGATATAAGGTTAATAAATGTTGATTCAAAAGATGAACTAGGAATCATGGCAAAAATAATCAATGAAAATATTGAAAACACAAAAGTAAATATCCAAAAAGATAGAGCTTTAATAGCAGATACAATAAGAGTTGCAAATAGTATTAATAAAGGTTATTTAAATGAGAAAATAAGATTAGACTCTAATAATCCAGCTTTAAATGATTTAAAAAATATTATTAATGAGATGTTAAATACTTTAAATACAAATATATCAAATATTTTAAATGTTTTAAACTCTTACTCAAAACTTGATTTTAGACCAAAATTAAAAGATAATCAGCTTGAAGGTGTAATAAAAGAGCTTGAAACTGATGTTACAGATTTAAGAGATGTTATTACAAATATGTTAGTTGATAATAAAAAAATAGGTAGAACTTTAAGCCAAAATGCACAAACTCTAAGTGAAAATATGAACTATATTTCAACTGCGGCAAACTCTCAAGCAGCATCTTTAGAAGAAACAGCAGCTTCTTTAGAAGAGATTACAAGTAATATTACAAATAATACTCAAACAACAGCACAAATGGCAAACTATGGTGAAATAGTAAAAGGCTCAATCAACACAGGACAAGATTTAGCAAATAAAACAGTGCAATCTATGGAAGAGATAAATAATCAAGCATTAGCGATTAGTGATGCGATTACGGTAATTGATCAAATTGCATTCCAAACAAATATTCTAAGCTTAAATGCAGCCGTTGAAGCAGCAACTGCTGGAGAAGCTGGAAAAGGATTTGCTGTTGTAGCTCAAGAGGTACGAAATCTAGCATCACGAAGTGCTGAAGCTGCAAATGAGATAAAAAGAATTGTAGAACTTGCAACTCTTAAAACAAAAGAGGGAAGGCAAATAGCTTCAAGTATGATTGATGGTTATAATGAGTTAAATGAAAATATAAGTGTGACTTTAGATTTAATCTCAAATGTTACACAAGCTAGTAAAGAACAATCAACAGGAATGATTCAAATAAATGATGCAGTTAATAACCTAGATCAAATCACTCAAAGAAATGCACAAAATGCTTCAAATGCAAATGAAATTGCACAACAAACTCTAAAAATATCTGAAGATATCATCTCACAAGTTGATGAAAAAGAGTTTGATGGAAAGAATAATATATAATTAAAAAGAAGACAACAAAGCTATATTATGGAATATAGCTTTGTTTATTGTTTATAAATTTTGTAGTATAAAAAAGCTCTCTAAGAAATAAAACTAAAGAAATAACCAAAGACAACATAGCTAAAATAAATAAAACTCCTATATAAATAACATGCTCAAAATGAAAAAAAGATGTTAAGAATATTGTAATAATAACTAAGGCTATAAGAAGTCCTGTAAGTGTTCCAAAAAATATAGCTCTATTTGTATTTCTCATACGCATTGTAAGAAACTCTCTTCTTCTTTTGATTAAATCAATTATCTCTTGGCTTTTCTCTTTTGTATCATTCTCAAACTTATCAAGTTTATCTACTTTATCAATAATTCTACTTAGTCTTGAAGTAAATACATTTAAAAGACCAGCTATTCCAGCTAGTAAAAAAACAGGTGCGACTGATAATTGTATTAATGAAGCTATTGTATTTGTATCTATTGTGTTCATAATAATTTGCTTTAAAAGGGATTTAAAAATTAAGTGGTGGTTCGAGACAGAATCGAACTGTCGACACAAGGATTTTCAATCCTTTGCTCTACCGACTGAGCTATCGAACCACACATAGAATAAAAGTGGTGGTGAGAGAAGGATTTGAACCTTCGAAGCCTAAGGCGGCGGATTTACAGTCCGCAGGATTTGACCACTCTCCAACCTCACCATAAAAAAGAACTTAAATTTGGATGGGGTAGAAGGATTCGAACCTTCGGATGACGGTACCAAAAACCGTTGCCTTACCGCTTGGCGATACCCCAGCTATTTAAGTGGACGGGAATTATAGTCTAGCAAACATTAAAGTTTGCTAAAATTATTCATAAAAAGATGGAATTGGTGGAAAAACATCAAAAGATTTTTTCATAGCAAAAGAAATTGCACTTTTATTCTTGAAATTTTGTTCAGGATGTGCGAATTGTAGGTATTTTATTGATTCATCTTTTGTTTTCTCTTTTTTATAAACAAAAGCAACATTTTTTCCTAATTTCACACAATTATCATAAATTGTTTTTGCATACTCTTCTATTTTTGGAAAATCTTTTGCATTTATCTTTTCACCCCATGCAAGATATACAAATTTTCCACTAGGAATTAAGTTTTGAACATCTAAATACATAATATCTCTTTCAAACTCTGTATTTTGTCCTGAGTAGTATTTATCAATATCAGCTTCAAATTTTTGAAGAAGTAGAGATGAGTCAATATTTTTTTCAATTAGATTAAATAGATTTCTAATCTCAACTATTTTTCCTTTACAGTGCTCTTTCATAGCTTGTTTGAAAACTGTAATATAACTTTCTACTTTTAACTCAATTAACTCATCAAAATCTTCAAAACCTTGATCAAGAAGATATTTATTTGAATCATAACCTATAGGAGTAACTGTAGGGTTATATATAAAAATTGTTCCAATTATATTTTTCTTTCTATCTTTCGCTGTTTTTAAAAGTTGCTTTAACTCTTTTGGACTTATAGTATCTTCTTCATTTTCGTTAAAATATAAGTAGCTTTGTGTTAAAAATAGCTCTTCGTACTTTGTTTGAATCTCTCCAAAATATTGCATAGATTTCTCCTTTAATTTTTTATCTTTTTTTATTCATATTAATATAAGTTCTAAAATCACCACACTCTTTTAAAAGCTCATTATAATATTTTGTATCACTAAAATCATCTCTTAGTTTGTTAAAATCTCTTGCACCTGAATCAATTAAAAATATCTCATAGAAATCATCTCTTGATCCATAGTTCCAAGTTCTTTTCTCTTTGTTCCACCAAGATATATTTTGTGGTGCAGCTTTTGATGTTAAATCAAATAGTGCAAGTTTTGTTTTTGTTATTTGGTAGCTAATTTTAGCTTTTTGTTCTTTATTTTTAGCACTATTTAAAGCAATTTGATAATATTTTAGTGCAAGATTTAGTTTTTCTTCTTGAAGTTTTGGAGTGTGAATACTATATGAACTTCTATAGATTGTAGTAATTCTATCAGAATTTCCAAAATAGCTTAAATTGTATAAGATATTAGCATATAAAAAGTTATCCATATAGTTGTTTAAATCTTTTTTTGCATTTTTTTCTATTAAAATAGCTTTTTTCAAAAACTCTTTAATAGTGTATTGCTCTTTAGTTCCAGATCTATTATTTCCTCTTATAAGAGCATTAAAAGGGTTAAACTCTAGCTTCTTGTTTAGTTCAGCTATGTTTAAATCAAGTGCTTCTTGGAAGTTTAGATTGTTTATTAAATTTACAAGTTTTACATAATTTAACTCATCTATATTATTTTCTAACTCTTTTTTATATCTATTTTGTAGATATTTTTTAAATTGTGATTCTTGATTTGAGTTTATAAAATTATTAAGTAGTGCAATATTCTCTACGCTAAGACCGCTTGGAGAAAAAGATATAATATTTTTTACTAAAAACTCATCAAACTCTTGATTTTGTTTTTTATACAGCTTTTCTACTATTTTAAAAGTGTATTTAATAAGTGAATCTGAGTTATGATTTTCATCTAAAAGGGTATTAAGTCTTTCCATAATCTCATTTTCTTTATCAATATTTAGAATATCAATTTGATTTAAAAATAGAAAATATGAAGCAATATCAACTTCATGAGAGTTTTTATTAGTTTTTTCAAGGTTTTCTAAAGCCTCATTTGCTATTTCAAAATTTAGTGTATAAACCCCAAAATATAGTAAAGATAAATCAATCAAATAATTATCATTTCTATTTAAATCTCTAAAATCTTCTAAAAATTGAAGATATCTTGAATTAAATTTTTCATTTCCATACCATTCATCTTCATAATAGTAGAAATCATTAAGATTAGAAAGTGACTTTAAAAGTTCTCTATATAGTAAAAAATCAATCCATTTTGAATCTTTATTAAGATTAGCTATATTTTCTATCTCTTCAATTGAACTACTTGAACTATCTAATGCTCTTAAAACATAGGCTTTTTCTTTCTCATCACTATTTTTTGATAACTCTAAAAGTTTGTTAAAATCTTTTTCATTTCTTATATGAAAAAAATTGTATAATGCTAAATGGTAATTTATGCTTTCATCAAATAGAGTTAAAAACTCATAAACCCCTTCTGCTTTTTTTCCATCTTTGATTAGTGCACCTGCATATATAGCTTTTATCCAAGAGTTTGCAAGTGAATTAGAGTTTTTAAACTCTTCACTGTATTTATTATAAATTTCAAGTGGATTTTCTTTTTCATAGTGTGCAAGTCTTAATGCTAGGAAAAAATATCTCTCTTTTAGAAAACTGTTGTTAATATTTTCTAGTTTTTCTAGTGCTTTATTAATATAAGTTTTACAATTTTTTGGTTTTTCTAAGTATCCGTAATTATCAAAATTTACACAAGCTTCTTGCTCTTTTGTAAAAGAGAAATACTCCTTTATCTCTTTACTATTTACACTATTTAGATTTTTATTTTCATATAAAATCTCTTCAATCTCTTTTGTGGAAAACTCCTCTTTATAGTCATTTTTTAGTACTTTTTGCCACTCAAGAAGATTTGCTTCTTTATTTTTTTCATTATAATTATATAAAATGGAGTCATAAATAGAAGCATTATCTAAATCTTCACCATATTGTAAAAAAACATTATCTCTTTTTTCTAAAAGCATAAACTCAATACTGTTTGGATTCCAGTAATCAGCACAAGAAAATAGCGAAAGTTTTAGTATTAAAAGTGATGCTAAACTTTTTTTAATCATCTCTTCCCTTTTATTTAGTTTGAACTATTTTGTAATAATTTTTGCAAATTGTATCTATTTTTATATTTAATAGTGTAAAAAATAACTTCATTAAAATAGTTGTTTGATAGTTTTAAAAAGTCATTAAAAGCAGTTTTTAACTCATCTTCTTTTACAGTTTCAAATCTAAATATATCATCTTTATAAATATATTTTCCTTTGAAATAGTGGCTTTTTAGAACTTTATATCTACTGTTTTCTAGTTTTTCAAAATTTTCTAAAAAATCATCTTCAAACACACCTTCAAATAAATTTATAGCCTTTTCATCTCTAAACTGTACAGCTTGAGAATACAGTGGAAGTGCAAGTTTTAGTTTTAGTGGATATTTATCAAAATTATAGTGATATTTTTTTGCTTCACTATTATCTAAAATATAGTTTTTGGTATTAAAATCAGCCAAATTTGACATATTGTAGT
>CANRCH010000115.1 GCA_947629065.1 uncultured Aliarcobacter sp. | reverse complement strand
CATCCAGCACTTGATAATCCAAAACCAATAAGCGTGGATTTTAGCAAAAAAGTAATAATGCTAACAGGTGTAAACGCTGGTGGAAAAACTATGATGCTAAAATCAATTTTATCTGCTGTTTTTCTTTCAAAATATTTGCTTCCATATAATGCTCATAAAAGTACAGTTGTAAGTAACTTTAAATCAATAAACGCAGTTTTAGATGATCCTCAAAGTGTAAAAAATGATATTTCAACTTTTGCTGGAAGAATGCTTGAGTTCTCTAAACTTTTTGAAGTAAAAAATGCAATTGTTGGGGTTGATGAGATTGAACTTGGAACTGATTCAGATGAAGCTGCAAGTTTGTTTAAAGTAATAATTGAAGATTTAATCAAAAATGATATAAAAATAATAATCACAACTCACCATAAAAGATTAGCTGCACTTATGGCTGCAAATAGCGATGTTGAGTTAATAGCTGCACTTTATGATGAAGAGAATCAAAGACCTACTTATGAGTTTTTACAAGGAACTATTGGAAGATCTTACGCTTTTGAAACAGCTTTAAGATATAGAATTCCAGCAGGTGTTGTAAAAAGAGCAAAAGAGGTTTATGGAGATGATAAAGATAGATTAAACGAGTTAATAGAAAGAAGTAGTGCTTTAGAGCTTGAATATAAGCAAAAAATAGCAAAACTAAATAGCGAAATAGAGAACTATCAAAGGCTTTCAACAAATCTTAAAGAGCAAAAAGAGGAGCTTGATACTCATATAAATAAGGAAAAATCAAAACTTCACAAAGAGTATAAAGATGCAAGAGAAGAGGCTAAAAAAGCTATAAAAACAAAGCTAATTAGCGATTCTCATAGGCATTTAAATATCTCTCATAAACTTGTAAAGCAAATTGAAGTTGAAAAAGTTGAAGATTTAAGCCAAGAATTAGAAGTTGGAAATAGGGTAAAATACAACAATACAAAAGGCGAAATCATCTCAATAAAAGGGCAAAAAGCATTTATACAAACAGATGTTGGAATGAAAATGCAAGTTCTTTTAAGTGATTTAAGAAGAAGTGGAAATCCACCACCAAAACCAAAACCTAAAACAACAATAAAGGTTGAAAAACCAGAAACTGGTAGTATAAAACTAGATCTTCACGGACAAAGAGCTGAAGAAGCACTAGAAAATCTTGATAAATTTATAAGCGATGCACTTGTAAGTGGTTTTGAAGAACTGCTTGTTTATCACGGAATTGGAACTGGAAAATTAGCATTTGCAGTTAAAGAGTTTTTAACAAAACATCCAAAAGTAAAAAGCTTTGAAGATGCACATCCAAGTAGTGGTGGATTTGGTGCTAAGGTTGTGAAGTTGTAAAAAACAATTTGTTGTATAAAACCTAAAAAGTTTTATACAACATCACTAAAAGAACAGCTAAATTAAGAACTAAAACAAAAGTTTTATAAGATTTTGCTTTTATCATATCTTTTACTTTTATTCCAAAATATACCCCAACAAGTGAGCCAATTCCTACAATTGCACCCTCTTTATAAAGCATATTTCCATATATTGAAGTTGAGATAAATCCTGCAACAGATGAGAAAATAACAAAGAATAAGCCTAAAGCAGTAGCCACTTTTAAATCATATTTTAAAAATTTTACTAAAATTGGAAGAAGCATTAGTGAACCACCAATTCCAATACTCATTGCAAATATTCCAACAAAAAATCCAATAACAACTAAAAGAAATACATTTTTCTCTTCTTGTTCAACTTCTTGAACAGCTGGAGCTTTAAAAAGAGTGTAAATTGTGTAAAATAGTACCGCTATAAAAAGATATTGTAGATAGATATTTGGAATACTTGGAAGAAAATATCCACTTAAAAGTCCACCAAAACTAGCACCAACTCCAAGGCTTATTCCATCTCTTGCTAGACCTTTAGTTTTTTTTGAGTTTAAAAATGATCCATAAATAGATGAAAAAACCATCTGCATAATAGATATTGCAACTGCTTCTTTCATTAAATAACCAAAAAGTAAAAGTAGGGGAATTAAAATACTTCCTCCTCCAATTCCAAAAAATCCTGAAGTAAAACCTGTAATTACTCCAAGGGCTATTAATTCAATATCCAAAATTAAGCCTTTTTATTCGCATTCAAGGCTTCTAAAAAAGAGTTATACTCTTTTTCTAAAACTTCATTTTTTTCAGATAAAGTACAGTTTTCATCTTTTTTTATAGAGTGTTCAAGATTTGCAATTCTTTCAATAAGATATTTAAACATCTCTTTATTTATATCAGGAAGTTCATTGTGTGCTAGTTTATCTTTTGATTTATCTTTATCTTTTTTAATAATCCTTGCAGGTACTCCAACAGCAGTTGAGTTTTCAGGAACATCTACAACCACCACAGAATTTGCACCTATTTTAGAGTTACTTCCAATAGTTATGTTTCCTAAAATTTTAGCACCACTTCCTATTACTACATTTGATTTTATTGTAGGGTGCCTTTTTCCTTTATTAAGACTAACTCCGCCTAAAGTAACACCTTGATATATTAAAACATCATCTTCAACAATAGCAGTTGCACCAATTACCACTCCAATAGCGTGATCTATAAAAACTCTTCTTCCAATAGTTGCAGCTGGGTGAATATCTGTTTTTGTAAAAAAAGATGACATTCCAGCAACTGCCCTTGAAAGTTTTTTAAACCCTTTGTAGTAAAGTTTGTTTGCAACTCTATGATTTATTATTGCCCAAACTCCAGGATAGTTAAAAAATAGTTCAAAATTAGAATCAAGAACTGGATCATTTAGTTTTGGAACAGAGAAATCCTCTTTAATTAGTTGCCATAAACTTAATTTCTCTTGTTTCTCTACTTCTTCTATCTTTTCTTCATTCATCGTCATAGTAGCTCCATATTGTTTTTAAATAACTGTTGTCATTTAGGTATTTTTTAAGAACTTCATAAGTCTCTAAATCCATACTTCTATTTAAAATTGTTTGTACCTCTTCGATATCATAATCAATATCTTCAAGAATATCAATAATTTTTTGTGACTCTAAAATATGCTCTAATACAACCTCATCATCTTTAAAAGTAACATTTACTTCTGTTGGGTGTGAAAATAAATTGTGCTTCATTCCAAGAGTATCTTGATACGCACCAACATTAAAGAAACCTAAGAAATAATCTTGTTTATTTAAATTTACATCGTGTAGGTACAGAGGTTTTTTAATATCAAATGGAATCTCTCCATCACTATCACAAGTAATATCCCATAAAGAAGCACTTCTTGTTGGTTTTTCATCAAGATGAGTTATTGGCATAATAGGGAATTCTTGTTCTATTCCCCAATAATCAGGTAAACTTTGGAATAAAGAGAAGTTAAGCAGATATTTTTCTTGAATATCTTTATCAAACTTTTTAATCTCTTCATAATTATCTATTTGAAGTAAAGATATAGCTTTTTTCACAATTTGATGAGTTAAAATCTCAGCATTTGATCTATCTTGTAAATCAATATATCCTAAATCAAATAGTGTTAAAAGTGACTCTAGATGATCTATACTATCGTGCATAAATTCATAAGCTCTTTTTTTAGTCATATCTTTAAATAGTTCATATAGCTCTTGAATAAGTGGTGGATTTACCTCTTTTAGTTTTAGGTGTTCAAGCTCATATTCAGCTGAAAATAACTCTAAAACAGGAGTAATAAGTACAGTTGAAGCAGCACTTATAAATCTTCCAGATTCAGTAAATATATTTGGCTCTTCAACACCTTTTTGTCTTGCAATATCTTTTAGTGTAAATACAACATCATTTGCAAACTCTGCAAGTGAGTAGAATATTGATCTTTCATAAGCACTATACTCAACACTTAATCCTCCACCAATATTTATAGCATTTAGTTTTTTTGCACCTAGGTTTTTAAGCTCTGCATAGATATGACCTGATTCCTTAAGTGCTTTTTTAAGTGGTTTAATACTATTCATAGCAGATCCAATATGGAAGTGAATCATAGTTAAAAAGTCTTCAAGGTCATTTTCTTTCATAAGTTCGTAAGCTTCTAAAATCTCTGTTGAAGTTAATCCAAATTTAGAGTCAATTCCACCACTTTTTGCCCAAACTCCACTTCCGCCACTATGAAGTCGCACTCTAAGCCCTACATTTGGAGTTTCTAATTTTGTCTCTTTTAGAACTTCTACAATCATCTCAAGTTCATTTAAACCCTCAATAATTACAGTAATATCATGCCCCATAGATTTTGCAATAAAGCATAGATGAATCATCTCTTTATCTTTAAATCCATTTACAGTTATAGGACTTCCCATATTATTGTAAGTCATAGCTATAATTAATTCAGCTTTGCTTCCAGCTTCAAGACCATAATTATATTTTTTACCAGCATTAATTAATGGATGTACAAAGTTTGGTAGTTGATTTACCTTTAGTGGAAAAACAGCATGAAATTTACCTTTGTAGTCATACTCTTTTATACTTGCATTGAAAGTTGTAAAAAGAGTTTTTATCTGTTTTTTTGTAATGTGTGGAAATCTTAAAAGTAGTGGACCTTTAAAACCTTTTTTTCTTACATTTTTTACAATAGATATTAAAGATGGTTTTATATCATAATTTACTTTTACAAGTCCATCATCAATAATAAAGTTGTCATCAGCCCAAATATCAATTCCATATCTTGTTTTCATTTTAAAACTCCCCAATATTTAATGTTTTTTCTTCTTTTGTCTCTAAATTTTTTGTATAGATTGTATTACTGTTTAACTCATTTTCTCCTATAAGTGCTACAATATTACAGCCCAGTTTTTCAGCTATTCCAAAATGTTTACCAAAACCTCTTGGAGTGTACTCTATATATGTTTTTGTTGTTTTTCTTTTTTTGTTTGCTATAAGAAAGGCTTTGTTTAAACTAATTTCGTCTAAAACACCAATATATACAAAATCCTCTTTTTGTTTTTTCATCTTTACAAGCTCTAAAAGTCTTTCAATTCCTATTGCAAAACCAATTCCAGCTGTACTTTTCCCACCTAAAAACTCAACCAATCTATCATATCTTCCACCACCAGCAATTGCACTTTGAGAACCTATTTCATTACTTATAAACTCAAAAGCAGTTTTATTATAGTAATCAAGTCCTCTTACTAAATTGCTATCAACTTCATAAGAGATATTATTAAAATCTAAAATCTCTTTTAGTTTTGTAAAATCACTATTGCAAGAATTACACAGAGAATCTGTAATTTTTGGACTATCTTTTAAAAGAGTTTGACAAACTTCAACTTTACAATCAAGCACACGAATAGGATTTGTAACTAATCTTTTATTACAATCCTCACACAGTTTTTCTTTAAAATTCGAGATATTTTTTACTAAATTCTCTTTATATTTTGGCATACAATCACTGCACCCAAGAGAGTTTAGCTTTAATGTAAATCCAAT
>CANRCH010000114.1 GCA_947629065.1 uncultured Aliarcobacter sp. | reverse complement strand
GGGAGTAGCTCAGTTGGCTAGAGCTTCTGCCTTCCAAGCAGACTGTCGCGAGTTCGAGTCTCGTCTCCCGCTCCATTAAAAGCCTTGTATAAGAAGTAATTATACTTTTTATACAAGGCTTTTTTTATTTCTATAAACTTTTTGCTTCCATAGCTCAGCTGGATAGAGCAACGCCCTTCTAAGGCGTAGGCCGTACGTTCGAATCGTACTGGGAGTACCATATAACTAAAAGATAGCTCCACCAACACTCATTCCAACTTGACCACTACTATTTATATGACCACCCATAAAGCATCCAGAAAAGATAAATATAGATAATAAAATTAGAAATATATAAAATATTTTTTGCATAATAATCCTTTATTTTAATAAATTATTATAGTATCAAAAGATAAATTTTTTACTTAGTAATATGCTAATAAGTCTTTTTCTTATAGAATAATATATTAAAATAAAAAGGTAGGGTGATGAATAGATTAATAAAATTTTGTATTTCATTAATTATAGTTTCGATTTTCTTTACAGGATGTAAAGAGTTGGATATTCCAAATCTTGATACAAAAGAGATTCAACGAACTTGTGTTGGAGAGGTTATAGAAGTAGATGAAGCAACTATTGAAAGTAATTGGGGAAAAATAATCGGTGCAGTTGTTGGTGGAGTTGCAGGAAATCAATTTGGTGGTGGGACTGGAAGAACACTAGCAACACTTGGAGGGGCTTCTGTTGGTGGATATATTGGAGATCAATTTGATAATACAAAAAATGCACAATCGTTATTAATAAAAATTAATAATATACAAGTAATAGGTATTGTTAAAAAGAAAGATAGATTATTTGAAGTTGGTGATAAGGTTCAATTTAAATTATCAAACAATGAGATTATAGATATTGTTCTAGCAAATGATAAAGATATTGTTGCTTGTACAAATTTTGTTAAATCAAGTAATGCAAAAAGCTGTAATGACTTAACAAGAGCTGGTTCAAACAAAGAAGAGAGTCATCAGGTATATTTAGGAAAAACTTCTGGAGTATTTGATTTGGAATATGAAACATTTACAGCAAAAGATAGGATTTTAGTTAAATATGATAATCAAATATTATTTGATACAGGATGCGTTGGAACTAAAGGAAAAGTACAACAAAGACTTCAATATAATGGATTAAGTGAAGAGATGACTATAAATATTTTACCAAATTGTATGGGAAATGAACCTGGGACGCAGTGGAATTTTAGATTAATTTGTAGTCAAAATTAAAATATTTAGATAGAGAAGTTCTCTATCTAAATATAGTATTAAGCAATAACAGCTAAAACTTGACCTTCTTCTACAGATTTACCACTTTCTGTAAGGATTTTGCTAATAGTTCCACTAGCAGGTGCAACAATATCAATCTCCATTTTCATAGCTTCAAGAATCATAATTTGTTGATCTTTTTCTACTCTATCACCCTCTTTAACTAATATCTTCCATACATTTCCATTTACAGCTGCTGGAACTTCTGTTCCATTATATGTTGGTTTTGTAGGTGTAGCTGGTGCAGTTTGTGTTTGAACTGGTGCTTGAACCACTTGTTGAGCAACTGGAGCAACTTGAATATTTGCATCACCATCTGCTACTGTTACATTAAATCTTTGTCCATCTACTATTACTGTATAATTTCCATTTGCCATTTTACTTTCTCCTTTATTTATTGTATTTTCTTTTGTGTTATTTTCATTACTATTTTTTCTTACATTTAAAGGTGCTTCACCTTTTAAGTATGTAATACCTTTCTCATCACAAGCAGCTGCAATAAAAATATTCTCTTCGCTTGTTTCTATACCTTCAATTTCTAGTCTTTGTTTCCAAACATCTATTCTTTTCTTTGGATCAGCATCTGCTATATCTAGTGGGTTTTCTTTAGTTGGTTCAAGTTTTAATTTTTCGCTAGCTAGTTTAATTATTTCAGCATCAGCAGGAACTGGAGTTTTCCCAAAGTAACCTAATACCATTCTTCCATAACCAGGTGCAATTTGTTTCCAAGGCCCAAACATAACATTTGCATAAGCTTGTTGCCAATAAAATTGAGAAACAGGAGTTACACTTGTTCCAAATCCACCTTTAACTACAACTTCTTGCATAGCTTTAATAACTTCAGGGAATTTATTTAAAGTTCCATTATCTCTCATCATTTGAGTATTAGCTGTAAGTGCACCTCCTGGCATTGGAGAAAATGGAATAAGTGGTGATACTTGAGTAGCTTCTGGTGGAAGGAAATAATCTTTTAAACAATCAGCTAAAACCTCTTCATATTTTAAAATCTTATCTACTTCTAAACCACCTAAATCATATTTCATACCTTTTGTTGCATGAAGCATTGTAAGAATATCAGGTTGAGATGTTCCACCACTAACTGGACTTGCTGCTAAATCAATACCATCTGCACCAGCTTCAAGGGCTGCAAGATAACAAGCAACAGAAACACCAGCAGTTTCATGAGTATGAAGTCTTATATGAGTAGAATCACCTAAAAGTTTTCTAGCCATTTTAATAGTTTCATATATTTTATTTGGACTAGATGTTCCACTTGCATCTTTAAAGCAAATAGAGTCATATGGTAATCCACTATCAAGAATATCTCTTAAAGTCTTTTCATAAAAAGCAACATCATGTGCCCCTGTACAGTTTGGTGGCAGATCCATAAGTGTTACAACAGCTTCATGTTTTAAACCATGATTTTTAATACATTGTGCACTATATTCAAGATTTTGAACATCATTTAATGCATCAAAGTTTCGTATAGTTGTTGTTCCATGTTTAGCAAATAGTTTAGCATGAAGATCTATTAGCTCTCTACTTCCAGTATCAAGCATAACTGTATTAATACCTCTTGCAAGAGTTTGAAGATTTGCTTCAGGTCCAACAATTTCTCTAAATCTATCCATCATATCAAATGCATTTTCATTTAAGTAGAAGAACAGTGATTGAAACCTAGCTCCTCCACCAAACTCAAAGTGAGTAATACCAGCTTCTTTAGCAGCAAGAACGGCTGGAAAGAAGTCATTCATTAATACTCTTCCACCAAAAACAGATTGAAATCCATCTCTAAAAGTTGTATCCATTATATCTATATATTTTTTTGCCATAATAAAAAAACCTTTAGATTAATTAGATCTAGTATGATGCTCAATTGCAGCCATAATTGCAGCTACTTTTCTTGCATCTAGATTTGGATTAATACCACCACTAGTTGTGTTGTAAGTATTATATGTAATATTTTGAGAAGGTGGAACTACAACTGATTCTTGTTCTTTTGGAAAAAACTCAACAAATTTTGTTCCTCTTGCTTTTAGTACAAAGCCTACAATTAGTAGTATACTTGATACTACTCCCATGATTAGAAAAAAGCTGTTTAATGCTTGTGTTAAAAAATCCACTTTTATCCTTTTTAATTTTGTGAACGGCATTTTATGAAATTTTAATCTTTTCTTCTTCTTTTTAAGTGCTTTATTAATTGTTGTTTAGTGCTAATTTTTTAGTCTTATTTTGTTATAATGGATTTATGAAAAAAGAGACACTAGAAAAAAGAACAAAAATAGCCAATGATATTATGTACTATATTTATACTCATATAGATACAAATATAGATATTGAAGAGTTGAGTTTAGATTTAGGAGTGAGTAAATTTCACATGCACCGTATATTTAAAGAGATTTTTGGAAGAAATATATATGAAAGCATAAAATCTATACGACTTCAAAAAGCATCAAACCTACTTTTAACAAATAAATATTCAACTATTTCAAATATTGTAAACTCATGTGGTTACTCATCTCAATCATCTTTTATAAAGATATTTAAAGATAGGTTTGGAATGACACCAAAAGAGTGGAAACAAGGTGGTTATAAAGAGTATTCAAATGATATTATAAAAAGTTCAGAGTTTGAAATTGAATCAAAAGCAAACTTTGATGAGATTGTACCAACCATTGTTAAAATGAAAGCAATTGAGAGTTTTTATATAAGACATAGTGGTTACAACAAACAAATAGAACAAACATGGCAAAAGCTTCAAACTTGGGTTTTAACAAATGATATTAAAAACTATAAAAGAGCAGCACTTTTTCATGATAACCCAACAATCACTCCACTTGAAGATTGTCAATATATTGCTTGTATTATTGTAGATGAAGAGGAGATTATAAATAGTGACAGGTTACCAAAATTTAAAATAGCAGAGGGTGTTTATGCAAAATTTGATTTAAAAGGGAAAGCTTGGGATATATTACCTTTTATTCAGTGGGTATATCATGAGTGGTTACCAAAAAGTGAATATGAAACAACAACAAAACCATCTTATGCAATTTATGATAAATTAGATTTTATTGATGGAAGTGATGAGTTTGAATTTAGTTTTTATGTTTCAATAGATTTTTAAATAGATTTGTACCAAAGTTTTAAGAACTCATCTCTTGAAAACTTTTTTGCACCTAAATCAAACTTATATTGCATAAATGGATGCCCTAAATTCCAAAAATGGTATCCGTTTTTTTCTAAATACCTTGCAGTTAATACCATTTGTGCTTTTCCAAAATCTCTATGGATTTTTTCTTTACTTGAAAAGCCACTAAGACTTGTATATGTATTATTTATTTTATAGCCAACTTCTGCAGCTACTAAAAAATCATTATCATCATATAGTTCAAAAGTCTTTATTGAAAAATCATATCTTTGCATTTCAAAAAGTTTTTTTATTAAAATTTCATACTCTTTTATTAGCCAGTTATCTTTATGATATAGATTTAAATTTTCTAAAACTAAATCTATATTTCTATCTATGTAGAATTTATAGTTCTCTTTTTTTAATATTTTTTCAACTTTTTTTGATATATGTAAATCTTGAAAATTCAAAACAGCGTATTCAAATTGAATTTCAGGAAGTAGTAAAAAGTGATTATCTATAAAAATTGATGTGGCAATAAATCCAGCTTTTGCTTGGGCAATATAAAACTCTTCGCTAAAATCAAAACTTACATAATAGTTATGAATTTTATTTGAGTATATGTGTTTTAGAGTATTAGTATCTTGAAAATCTTCAAGAGTTAGTTGATATAAAAAATTAGCTTCTTGCACTTTTAATTTATAAAATAGAGAGTTAAACTCTCTATTTTAAAATGACTCCCACTCATCTTCATTTACATTTGATTTTATCTCTTTTTTGATTTGAGTGTTTGTTTGTGCTGCTTTTGTATTTATATTATGTGCAACTTTAGTATTATTAGATTTACTTTGAGATCTATTATCTTCTATTTTAATATCATTTTTACCAACAAACTCTTTACTACTTGCATCTCTTACAATCTCTTTTGCAATTTCATCTGCTTTTAGTGCTATTTCTCTAGTATCGGCTGCTATACTTGCATTCTTTTGTGTTTGTTGATCAAGTCCTGTTACTGCATCATTTATTTGAGTAATTCCAGCTTCTTGTTCTTTACTTGCGTTTGCTATTTCATTTATTGTTTG
>CANRCH010000113.1 GCA_947629065.1 uncultured Aliarcobacter sp. | reverse complement strand
AAATTATCTATGATAAGAAAAACCACCATAAAAATTTGTTCTTGGAGGAGATTTTTTATAATATCTTGGTGAATAATGGTGTCTTGGTGGAGAATAGTGATGATTTCTAAATCCTGCTCCATAAAAACCACCTAAATAGTTTATATTTACACTTGTTTGTGGTCTATAATATGGATCATTGTTGTAATAATTATTTATAACTGTTGTTCCTTGAACAGGAGTTCCTACATATCCAATATTTTGTTGTGGATAGTATGCTTGGCTATTATAGTAGTTATTTTGTTGATTTTGTGGAGGTCTTGAACTGTTTGCTATAACAGCACCTAAAACTCCACCAGCAACTTTTGCAGCATCTCTTCCACTTCCATGACCTATTTGATTTCCAATAGCAACTCCAATTGTTGCTCCAATTATTGTATCTAATCCTATATCGTTATTATTTGCAAATAGTAGTGAACTTGAAATTATAAACATTGATAAAACTTTTTTCATTTTAAATCCTTATTTTGAATTTATAAACTTTATCAATGTTTAGTGAATATATTGTGAAATTTCCTCTATTTTAATTTGTCAAAAAGATTATACTCTTCCCAATATATATCGATTGCCTCTTTTATCTCTTCATCTTTTAGTATTGTTTTTTTCTTTAATCCAAATCTTTTGATTAAAGATTCAGACATTAAGCTTTTATCTTTTGTTGGATTTTTTATAAAATTAAACATAGACTCTTTTACATCCTCTTCGCTACTATATTCAAGTAAATATCTATAAAAATATTTATCAATAGTAACAGGGATTTTTCTATGACACTCAACACAATTTCTTTCATAAACAGTTTTTTTATTTGCATCTAAAAAACAAAAACAAATTATTAGTAAAAATATTGCTCTTACCATCTTATTTTCATCCTTGTTCCAACTTCAAGTTTTGAGATTACATCTATTTTCAAATCATACTCTTTTGCAATTAAATGAACTATATTAAGCCCTATTCCAAAACCACCAACACTTTTATCGAATCTTTCATATCTTACAAAAAGTTTTTCTATATCTTGTTTACTTATACCTTTTCCACTATCTTCAACTATTAAAAGTCTGTCTTTTAGGCTAACTTTTATAAAGCCTTTAAATTTATTATATTTAATAGCATTTGATAGAAGATTATCTATTAATTTGCTAATCTTTTTTTGATCAGCTTCAAAAAATATATTATCTTCAATATCTAAAATAAACTCTATTTTTTTGCTACTTGCAATAGTTTTGAAGAAATCAACTCTTTGAAGAAGAGTTTGGCTTAAGTTCAGAGTTTCATTATTTGATATTATTTGATTATTTAAAGATACAAAAGTTAAATCTTCATATATATTTGAAATAGTTTTAGCACCAATTTCAATTCTATTTATCTTTTTTACAAGTTTTTCATCTAAAGAGTTTTTATCTATCATCTCAATATTTGAAATAATTGCAGAAATAGGAGTATTTAATTCATGAGTTGTATCTTTTATAAATCTATCAAGAAGTTTAATTGCATCTCTCATAGGTTTTAAAAATATCTTTGCAATAAAATATCCAATAATTGACATAAAAAGAAAAGATATTAGAAACAAAACTAATATTTTGTATTTTATAGCTTCAAACCAAAGTCTATCATCACTGATTGCAACAACAACATATTTTGAACCCA
Source organism: uncultured Aliarcobacter sp. (assembly GCA_947629065.1). Taxonomy (GTDB): domain Bacteria; phylum Campylobacterota; class Campylobacteria; order Campylobacterales; family Arcobacteraceae; genus Aliarcobacter. The sequence goes on along the minus strand of CANRCH010000113.1, from coordinate 3,877 downwards.
AATAGAAAGATTCAGGCTCTTTTATATAGTAAATTTTACCTTTATTAAGATATATAACCTCATCAAGATGTACATTTTTAAACTCTGCTGTTGCAAATATCTTCTTTTTCGAACTATCATATATTGCGCTTTCAAATCTATCATCTCTTGGATATATTTTACTTTTATCAATATTTATATGAAGCTCTTTTAGGTTTGCTATATGTGAATTTGAGTAATTTTGTAGAGTTTGTCTTTTCTCTTGTAGCATTAAATCTTTTTTAAATTGATAGTATAAAAAAGCAACTACGCTTAATATTACTAAAACTAAAAAAGAGTATAAAAAAGAGAAACCAAGAAGAGTTCTAGTTTCACTCTTGGTTAAATCTGTATCCAAGTTTTTTAAGGCTAACAATTTTATCTTTTCCTAATATTTTTCTTAAATTTTTAATATATGTTCGCAATGAGTTATCACTATACTCCTCATCATACTCCCATACAAAATCATAAATTCTATCGTGTGGAATTAGCTCATTTGGATGTTGTAAAAATAGTTTTAAAAGTTTTAGCTCTTTTAGATTTAGTTTTATCTCTTCATCTGTGCTTTTTATCTCATTTGAGATTGGATTAAATGTTATATTTGGTGCAATTTGTATTAAATCATCTTTTTTAGAGAACTCTTTTTTGATTAGAATTTGTACTCGTAAAAGCAACTCTTTTAGTTCAAATGGTTTTCTAATATAATCATCACATCCACTTGAAAATCCTTCTTCAAGAGAATCCATTGAGTTTAAAGATGTAATAAAAATTGCAGGTGTTGTTTTCCCATCAACTCTTGCTTCTTTTAAAACTTCAAATCCACTCTTTTTTGGAACATTTACATCAAGCAGTAATATATCAAAATTATTTTCATATATTAAAGCACTTGCTTCTTCTCCATCATAAGCACAAAGAACTTCAAAGCCTTCATCTTCAAAATACTCTGCAACTGTTTCACTTAAGTTATAATCATCTTCTAATAATAATATTTTACTCTTCATCTTCTAGCTCTTTACTATCTTCATTTGGATTATTCATTCTTTTTTCATATTGAGACTTTTCAAAAGATGTCATTTTAGATACTCTTTTGTTTAACTCATTAAAGAAATCTTTTTTATCCTTATCATCCACAAAACCTATTATCTCTATTAACTCTTGTGTACTCATTTGACTATAGTTCTCTTTTGCCATCATTGAAGTAAAAATTAAAAAAACTAATACAAAAACTTTTTTCATAAACTCTTCTTTTTTTATTTCATTCTAACATAAGAACTGTGTAATATTTGTTGATTGTAGCAAATTAGATTTCATTTATAAAATCTCATGTAAAGTATTTGCTTTTGCCATCCAATCTTCTAATTTATCATATTCTTCATTTTCTATTAATTTTCTTGCACTTTGTAGCTGTTGCTCAAAAGAGTCTATTGATTCAAGTAAGTTCTCTTTATTTTGTTTAAAAATATCTCTCCACATTCTAGGGCTTGATTTTGCAATTCTACTCATATCTTTAAATCCACCAGCTGCAAGAGAGATAATCTCTTTTGGATTTTGATTTGCCATAACTGTATTTGCCAAAGAGAACGATATTAAGTGTGGTAAATGTGAAATATAACAAGCGTGAACATCATGCTCTTTGCTATCCATTACAACTATTCTCATACCTATTTCTTGAAAAATTCTAAATGCTTTGTTTACATGCTTATTTGAATTCTCTTCTAAATCGCATAAAACTACAGTTTTTCCTTCATATAAATTATCTATTGCTGCTTTTGGACCATTTTTTTCAGTTCCTGTCATTGGGTGAGCTGCAACGAAGTTTTTTCTAATCTTACTTGGAATACTTTTGATTATAAACTCTTTTGTAGAACCCATATCAATAATAGTTGTTGTTTCACTTATATCTAAGAAATCTGGAAACATAGATATTATTGCATCAACAGGAATTGATAATATTATAATATCACACTCTTTTTTCATAAAATCCAAAGATACAAGTTCATCAACTAATCCTAGCTCTTCAATCTCTTTTTTGCTTCTTTCGCTATTTGTAAATCCAAAAACTTTTGAAGCTATGCTGTATCTTTTTAAAGCTTTTGCTAAAGATCCCCCCATTAAACCTAAACCAATAATTCCTACTTTCAAAACTAAACCTTTTTTATAATTTAAGGCAAAATTATACACTACTTTAGATTTATGTAAACTATATTTAGATATATTATTGCTTTATTATGCAAATTAAGGATAACTGTGAAAAATAGTATAGTACTTTTATCAATTGCTTGTGCAACAGCTCTTTGTGCAAACACGATTAAATCAATAGAATATAAAGATGTAAATAAGATTTCTCCTCAGGTTTTAGCTGAAACAACAGAGCTAAGAGTTGGGGACAATTTAGATGAAGATAAATTAAATAGTGCCATTGTAAAGCTATATAAGTATGGATATTTTGAAGATATAGAAGTAAAAAACAGTGATGGGAATATCACTTTTCTATTTAAAGAAAACCCATCTGTTTCTAGTGTAGATATAAAAGGTTATAAAACTAGAAGTGAAGATAAAGATACAATAAAAGATTTAATAAAATTTAAAAAAGGTATTATGTTTACTGAAAAAAGAGTTCAAGATGCCCAAAAAAGCCTTTTAAGTATTCTTGAAAGCGAAGGTTTTATAAACTCTGTAGTTGAAACTGAAGTTGAAAGACTTGAAGAAGGTTCAATGAAAGTAACTTTTTATGTAAATAAAGGTGATGAGGTAATTATTAAAAAAGCAAACTATTATGGTGCAGAAGATTTATCTTCAAGCCAGTTTGATGAAGTAACTGCAAACAAAGAAAAAGAGTTTGCTTCTTGGTGGTTTGGACAAAACACAGGTGAGCTAAAACTTGACCAATTAAAATATGATGCAAGAAGAATAAATGATCTATATTTTGAAAAAGGTTATTTAGATGCTGAAGTTAAAGAGCCATTTTTAGACATTGATTTTGCTTCAAATCAAGCTAAACTTGACTTCTTTATAAATGAAGGTGAAAAATATACTACAAATGATATTAAAGTTTTTGTTGATAACTCTATAATTGATGAAAATGAGATTTATGATGATCTAAAATTAAAAATTGGAAAAACATTTAATATTAAAAAATTAAGACAAGATCAAGAGAATATCAAAACAAAAGTTGCTGATAAAGGTTATGCTTTTGCTGAAGTTAATTTTGATTTAAAGAAAAATGAAGAGAATCACTTAGTTGATGTAGTTTATAGTGTAGTTCCTGGTGAAAAAGTTTATATAAATGATGTAAAAATTGCTGGAAACACTAGAACTCTTGATAGAGTAATTAGAAGAGATGTTTATTTAGCACCTGGTGATTTATATAATGCAACAGATTTTAAAGATAGTAAAAATAAACTTCAAAGATCAAGATTCTTTGAAGATGTTCAAATAGAAGAAAAAAGAGTAAGCAACGATAAAGTAGATATCGAAGTAAAAGTAACAGAAGCACCTACAGGAAGCTTAATGCTTGGTGGGGGATATGGTTCTTATGATAAATTTATGGTAAATGGATCTATTAGTGATGCAAATATTTTTGGATCAGGACTTGCTTTGGGACTTAGTGCTGATTTATCAAAAAGATCAAGTAGATTTGAATTAAGCCTTAAAAATCCAGCTATTAATGATAGTGATTACAATGGAGAAGTTGAAATTCACTCAAGTAAATATGAGTTAAGAAGAAGCCACTATGATTCAGACATTAAAAATAAAGGTTTCTCTGTAGGCTTAGGAAAAGAGGTAATTAGAGATACTTACGTAGGTCTTAGATATGGATTTGATAAAATTACAGAGAGCTATGATTATGATAGTACTT
>CANRCH010000112.1 GCA_947629065.1 uncultured Aliarcobacter sp. | reverse complement strand
AATATATTAAGACTTTGTTCTACTATTTTTACAAGACTAGCCCTTTCTAAACTACCATTTGTCACAATAAAATTACTTAAATCATCTATTGTGTTTGATAAAATATTAACTTGATCTAAAATCAAATTCATATCTTTTTGGAAATTATGGGATTCAAGTTTATTATATCTATCCAAAAGATTTATTCCACTTGCAATTGAAGATATTGTACTTAAAGGTTGTCGCCATTGGTGTGCTATATTTTCAATCATCTCTTTCATTGAAAAAAGTTTTGCTTGTTCTTGTAGAAGATTATCTTTTGATAAATCTTTCATATTTATTAGCATATGCTCTTTATTTGGTAACCACGAAGCATACAATCTTGCTTCAATTCTTCTATCTTTTCCTAAACAAGTTTTTTCTAAAGTGGCTTTTTCATCATTTCCTTCTAAAAACGCTTGATTAGCTATTAATGTTTTTTCAAGATCCTCAGGTGCTGTTAGTGCAAGGCAAGATGTTTGTAAAAGCTCTTCTTCGCTATATCCTGTTAGTTCGCAATATGTTTTATTTACTTTAATAAAGTTTGTCTCTTTATCCATAATGGCTAAACCATCAATTGTATTATTAAAAATAGCTTCAAGCTCTTTTGCCTCTTCAAAAAGTTTCTTATTTGCAATAGTTATTTCAGTTACATCTTGAACTGTTCCATGTGAGACAAGAGGCTTTCCATCTTTATCAAAAATAGTTTCACACTGCTCTTCAACATACTTAATTCTTCCATCTTGCATTTTTAATCTATGAATAATAGAATAATCTTTTTTATCTTCTAGTGATTTCAAATATGAACTATTTACAAGTTCTCTATCATCTTCAAAAATAACTTCTAAAAATTTTTCATAACTTGGTTCAAACTCATCTTTATCTAATTCAAAAATATTATAAATTTCATTTGACCAAGTTAGCTTATTGCTTACTAAATCGAGTTCCCACAATCCTATTTTTGCTAATTTCTGAATAGTTTCTAGCTTATCTTGATACCCCATTTATCTCTCTTTTATAATTAAAATAATTTTATTTTAGCTAAAAATATTGTTATTTCAAAATTAAATATCTAATTCAAAAAACTCTTCGCATATTTTTTGATATTTTGCAACAGAACAAGAAATTTTTACTGCATTATCATAATCTTTAAACTCTTGAATAAAAAGCTTTTTAAGTTTTTCAACTTCTGCATTTCTAAAAATAAAGTAACATAAAATATCAGTTTTTCTCTCCCCTGCTTTTTCTATTCCAAAACTATCAAATTTCCAATCAACACCTCTTGAAAAGAAAAAAACTTCATTTAATCTTTTTTCAATCTCTTCTCTTGCTTTGTCGTTGTACTCTTTTAATTGTACATAAAATGCCACATTACAGTTGTGTTCACTTTGAATTAATTCACTACTTTTACTCATAAATTTCCTTTTTTCTTTTATAATATCTATTTTTAACTACAATTTTTCTTGAATGAAATATTAAGTTTGAGTATTAATAGTGTATTAAGGTTGGTATATTAAAATTCTTTAAATTTCTTTTTAGGTAAATTATGTTTAAAAATATTAGATTAACACTTATTTTAGTGCTACTTTCTAGCACTTTTATTGCTTGTGAAAACAATCAAACCCCACAAATAACTCAAGATGTTGAAGTTGGCTTTATAAATGCAAAAGAGCAAAAAATCAATATTGAAGTAGAACTTCAAGGTAGAGTAAAAGCAAAAAATATTGCACAAATTAGACCACAAATAAATGGAATAATAGAGGAACAACTCTTTGTTGAAGGAACTTTTGTAAAAAAAGATGCTGTTTTATATAAAATTGATAACTCAACATATAAAGCAAAATATAATCAAGCAAATGCTCTACTTCAAAGTGCGAATGCTGTTTTAAATAGTGCAAATAGTAAGCTAAATAGAGCAAAAGAGTTAGTAAAATTTGATGGGCTTTCAAAACAAGAGTATGATGATATAAATGCAGATTATCTAAAAGCAAAAGCTAGTGTTGAAGAGAAAAAAGCAGAACTTGAAAATGCAAGAATAGATTTAAATAGATGCGAAATAAAAGCCCCAATAAGCGGATATATTGGGATTTCAAATGTTACAAAAGGTGCTTTGGTAAATGCAAATCAAAGTGAAGAACTAGCTGTTATTAGAGATACAAATTTTGTTTATGTAGATTTAAATCAATCATATCAAGAGCTTTCTAACTTAAAATCTTTAATAGATTTAAATGATAAATCAAACGAGATTTTACTGAAATTTGAAAATGATTCAATATATGAAAAGAGTGGAAAACTTTTAAGTAGTGAACTAAATATAGATGAAAATAGTGGAACTGTAACTATTAGAACAGAGTTTGAAAATATAAATAACTCTTTAATCTCTGGAATGTTTATAAAAGCAGTTATCAAAAGTAACAAACAAATAGATGGATTTTTAATACCTCAACAAGCTATTTTAAGAGATCAAAAAGGAAATCCAATTGCTACAATAATAGATGAAAATAAAACACAAACAAAAATTGTAACTATAGAAAAAGCTTTAAATAATAAGTGGTTAATTAGTTCTGGAATTAGTAAAGATGACTTAATAATAATTGAGGGCCTAAATAAAATAAATCCTAGAAGCAATATTATTAAAAAAGATTTAAACTCTAAGTATGAAGATTAAAAAATGATAGCAAACTTTTTTATATTTCGTCCTATTTTTGCTTGGGTTATATCTTTAATTATAACAATTGCTGGAATTGTATCTTTATATGTTTTACCTGTTGAACAATATCCAGATATTACTCCACCACAAATAAATATATCTTCAACTTACACAGGTGCTTCAGCACAAACTGTTGAAAATAGTGTAACTCAAATAATAGAACAACAACTAACAGGACTTGATGGGATGATGTATTTCTCTTCAAGTTCAAACTCATCTGGAAGTTCAAGAATTAAAGTTACATTTAAACAAGGAACAAATGCAGATATTGCACAAGTTCAAGTACAAAATAAAGTTGAACAAATACTTTCAAGACTTCCTGAAGATGTACAAAGACAAGGTGTTAGAGTTTTTAAATCACAAACCGATTTTTTAATGATGGCTAGTGTTTATGACTCAAAAGGAACGGCTGATAAAACTGATATTAGTGACTTTTTAGTAAGTAATCTTCAAGATAGTATTTCAAGAATAGATGGTGTTGGAGAAGTTACGGTTTTTGGTGGTCAATATGCTATGAGAATTTGGCTAGATCCAATAAAACTTGAAAAATACAATCTAATGCCAAGTGATGTGCAAAATGCAATAAATATTCAAAACTCACAAGCAAGTGCTGGAAGACTTGGAAGTATGCCAACACTTGATGTTCAACAACTTTCAGTTACAGTAAAAGCTAGAAGTAAATTTGAAAGTGTTGATGAGTTTGAAAATATTGTTTTAAAAGCAGACTCAAATGGAAAAATAGTAAAGATAAAAGATATTGCAAGAGTTGAAATTGGAGCACAAAACTATACTAATGTTACAGCTTTAAATGGTTTTCCATCTTCTGGAATTTCTATTCAACTTGCAAGTGGTGCAAATGCTGTTAAAACTGCAAATGCAGTAAAAGAGTTTTTAAATCAAGCAAAATCAATTTTACCACAAGGTTATGAAATAGCATACCCAAGAGACTCAACAGAGTTTATTGAAGCTTCAATAAATGAAGTTGTAAAAACTTTGATTGAGGCAGTTGTTTTAGTTGTTTTAGTTATGTTTTTATTCTTAAAAAGCTTTAGAGCTACACTAATTCCAGCCCTTGCTGTTCCTGTTGTAATTTTAGGAACTTTTGCAATATTAAATATCTTTGGCTTTACAATAAATACTTTAACTATGTTTGCTTTGGTTCTTGCTATTGGGCTTTTGGTTGATGATGCTATTGTTGTAGTTGAAAATGTTGAAAGAAATATGCGTGAAAAAAATCTTGATGCAAAAGAGGCAACAATTTTATCTATGAATGAAGTTACAAGTGCATTAATAGGAATTACAACTGTTTTATCTGTTGTATTTTTACCTATGGCATTTTTTTCTGGAAGTACAGGAGTTATTTATAGACAATTTTCAATAACAATAATTTCAGCAATGCTTCTTTCACTAATTGTTGCAATTACTTTAACTCCAGCACTATGTTCAACTATATTAAAAAAACATAACGCGAACAAAGATGAGAAAGATAATAAAAAAGGTTTATTAGATTGGTTTGAAAATGGTTTTAACTCTTTTTCAAATTTTTATCAAAAAATATTAGCAAAAATAATTTTTATTCCAAAAACTGTTTTTACTCTGTTTTTAATTTTAATTATATTATCTTCTTATCTTTTATATAAACTTCCTACTAGCTTTTTACCAAAAGAGGATCAAGGAAGCTTAATGGTTCAATATACATTGCCTGTTGGTGCTGTTACATCTAGAACTGTTGATGTTGCAAATATTATAAGAGATTATTTTTTAAATGAAGAGAAAGAGGTTTTAAACACTATTTTCACTATTTCTGGATTTAGTTCTAGAAGTAGTGGTCAGCATGTTGGAACTGCTTTTGTATCTTTAAAAAATTGGGATTTAAGAAAAGATAAAAACCACCATGTAGATATGATTTCAAAAAGAGCTTCTAAAGGGTTCAATGATCCAAATAGTAAATATTTTGTAAGAGATGCAAGAGTATTTTTAATAAATCCTAGTGTTATTCAAGGACTTGGAAGTAGTGATGGATTTGAGTTACAACTTCTTGCAAGTAGTGATATAACAAGAGAGCAACTATCAAGCGTAAAAGATTCAATTTTAAATGAAGCTAGATCTAATGAGCTTATCTCTTCTGTTCGTTCTGATGGTGCTGAAGAGTCACCACAATTAAAAATCTCTTATGATGTAGAAAAGGCTATGAGCTTAGGTATTAGTTTAAAAGATGTTGATAATACTTTAAGTGCTGCTTGGGGTGGAACTTATGTAAATGATTTTATAGATAAATCAAGAGTAAAAAGAGTTTATATTCAAGCAGATGCACCATTTCGTTCAAGCCCTGAAGATTTATACAAATGGAAAGTAAGAAATAGTAGTGGTTCTATGACTTCATTTAGTGAGTTTAGTAATTTTTCTTGGGAGTATGGACCTGAAGAGCTTACAAGATACAATGGTTTTATATCTTATGAAATTCAAGGAAGTTCAGCACAAAATGTAAGTTCTGGACTTGCACTTAATGAGATGGATAAAATAGCAACAAAACACCACGATGGTACAATGCATGCATATAGTGGTGCATCTTATGAAGAGAAACTTGCAAGTAATCAAACACTTCTTTTATACTCTATTTCACTTTTAGTTGTATTTTTATGTTTAGCTGCACTTTATGAGAGCTGGAGTATTCCAATATCTGTACTATTAGTTGTACCACTTGGAGTTTTTGGAGCTAGTTTAGCTATATATTTGCGAGATTTAAGCAATGATGTATATTTTCAAATTGCTATTTTAGCTGTTATGGGATTGGCTAGTAAAAATGCCATATTAATTGTAGAGTTTATAAATAGTGCGTATAAAAAATGAATCTGATTTAATAGAAGCTGCAATAGA
>CANRCH010000111.1 GCA_947629065.1 uncultured Aliarcobacter sp. | reverse complement strand
AAGTTTCCTTTTTACTAAAAAGATTTTCTCCCTCTTTACTAAATATTTTAGCTTCTAGTCCACTTTCTTGAAACTCTTTAAAGTGCTGTTGGCTTAATCCAGTATTTGGTGTGATTAATAAGGTTTTATTTATTTTATACTTTGAGTTTTTATTATAGTGATTAAATTGTAAAATATTTATATGCATTAAAAGTGTTTTTCCACTTCCTGTAGCATTCCAAAATGCCAATTTATTTAAATCTTCGTATTTAAAAGTTTCTAATTGTTCTTTTTTAGGCATTTTTTCATTAAATTCTTTTAAAAAAGCATTCAAATTTTTAAGTAAAGACTCTTTTGAATTAAAATACATATCAAGATATATTTCAGTAAATAAAAGAGTCAAATATTGAAAATATTTCCAATTTATCTCTCTTTTTAGCTCTTTTGTATGTCTTACAATATTGTTATCATACTCAAGTAGTTTTATCTTATCTATTTTTAAATTTGAAAAAAATCTACTTGTTAAAAGATGATAATATAAAGAGATTCCCTCTTCATCTATTTTTTCTAAGTTTGTATCATTTTTTATAGATTTTTCATATTCTAAAAACTCATCAAAGTTTTCTACTCCAAAAAGTGAAAATATATATTTATTTAAAACTAACTTATCATTGAATCTCATCTAATTATCTCCCAACTTCCAGCAATATCACTCCCAACTCTTTTGAGTAAATCATTTTCTTTGAGATATTTAATATTATTTTCTATAGCTGTTGTGCTAATACCTACTATTTGCGATAGTTCTGCTATTGTTACTGAACTATTATTTCCAATAGCATTTAAGATTAGTTTTCTATTTTTAGTAAGTTTTGAAAGCTTATCTCCCAACTTATCTCCCAACTTATCTCCCAACTTATCTCCCAACTTTTCATCATCTCTTTTAATAATGCACTTAAACTGTTCCATCTCTATATCATTTACAAATTCTATAGTTGGGTCAATATTTAATGCTCTTTTTATACCACTTCCATATCCACTATAAGGCAAAACATTTTTACAAATTGAGTTTAATATAGGGTTTCTATGAATAGATATACCATTTTTTATTTTTTCAACAGTTAGTGAGTCTGTAAGTTTACCAGGGCTTATTATTTCTACTCTATTATGAAATATAAATATTTTTATAGAAGAGTTTATATAATAATCTCTATGAACCAAAGCATTTACTATTAATTCATTTAAAACTCTTTCATCTATTTCTAAAACTGATGGGCTATTAAAATCAGCACCACTTTGTGTGCTTTTTAAACTGCTTTTTAAAAAATTCAAACTATTATTAAACATAGTTAAAAAGTTTCCATTTATTGTCTTTTTAGAAATATATTTATCTACAAAAATATCATTTCCATCAAAATAACAACAATCTATATAAAAAGATTTATTAAATTTTTGAGGATTTATTCCAAAAATCAAATTTCCTGCTAAAGTTAGTTGATTATCTCTTAATAGTTCTAAATTTTCTAGTACTTGGGCTAAATAAAGTTTATTGTTTTTTATCTCTTCATAAATAGTAATATTGTCTTTTTCTAAAAACTTATAAAATAAAGTTGTATCTAAATCATTTACACTTGAACCATACACAAGCTCTTCATCTGCATATACTCTTTTTGATTCTGAAAAAAGTCTTCTAAGTTCATCTTGTGAAATTTTCTTTTTATCTGAGCTTGATTTTATATAATAATCTCCACTGCTTGTAGCATAAGGTTTACTAACTCCTTTTGGTATATGAACAACAACTAATCTTTTTTCTTCGACTAATACATTTTCTACAATTGGATGAAATGGTGGTTTTACATTTTCATTTGCACAGTTTCCTATTTCTTGCCCTAATTTCTCAACCTCTTCAAAAGATAATCCTAAAATCTTGCCAGTTTTATCATCTACACCAAAAATAACTATTCCGCCTTTTGCATTTAAAAAAGCAACAAACTCTTTTGCTAGCTCTTTTATAGTAATAGTTTCTCTTTTAAACTGCGTAAAGCTATCTTCTCCATTATTTATTCTTTCAATTAGCTTTGATATTTGCATAATTATTCCCCAAACATTCTAGCTTTGAACTCTTCTTCAATTAGCTTTACTTTGAAGTGGTTTTCATCTGTTTTTAAATTTGCTAGATTGTTATCTCCATTTACAAAAATAGTGTCAAACTCTTTATCGTAAACTGTAAAGTCCATTTTAGAGAAAAACTCATTTAGTTCTTGGTTTGATTTATTATCTCTCCAGATAATAAGGATTTTTTCTTCTTTTAGATTTTCACCCTCTATTACTAAAAAGCCCCTCTTTTTTGCTCTTGTTTTAACTTTTAGTCCAATTAGATAGTTGAAAGTTTCTACCAAATCAATGTTTGTCTCTATACTCTCTCCTGCACTTGCACTTGCAATTTTTAGTTTATAATCAAAAGGTGTTTTAAAACTGTCAAGATTTAGTAAAGAGTCATTTGTCTCATAATCTAAAATATAGTTTAGTAGATAATCCTCTTTTACTGAAGCTTCAAATAAATCTTCTTTTACATTTTTAAATGCTAGGTTGTTTAAAGTATCTTCATAGCTTTCGAGTTTGAAGTATTTTAATAAACTTGAATATTTTTCATAATATTGAGTTTTTAAAGTTCTTATTTTTAGCTTTTCATTAAAATAATTACCCATATCACAAACTAAAAATTTAAGATTTGTTTTATTCTCAATATTTAGTTGTATTATAGCCTGTACGGTCGTCCCAGATCCAGCAAAAAAATCAATTATTATATCTTTATCACAAGAAATTGATGAAATAAATCTCTTAATTAATTTTAATGGCTTTTTACCATTTAAAAACTCTACATAACCTTCATTATCTAATCCAGTTGTTTTTATATCAGACCAAAAATCACCCCCGTGAAGTGTTAAATAATCGTCTGCAAAAAGTAATTTAACCCTTGGACTCGAAACATTTATATTATAACCAGCTTTTATAAAATACATTTTATTTTGAGGAGTTAAAATATAAAATGCTCCATTATTTCGATTACTATTTTTTTCATCAGCAATTAATTTTGCACCACCCTCTAAAGATGCATCACGAATTATTCTCCATGCATTTTGATATTTCCATTCATCATTTATTGATAAATTCTCATTTTTGGCAAAATTAGCTAATGATATAAATTCAATTTTTGATAAAATTTCATCAACTTTAATTAAATTCTCTGATGTATAATCTTCGTCATCACGAATTGATTTAATAAAAACAATTTCACTCTTTGATACATTTGTTAAAACAGTTTTATACTCATTATCCCATTTTTCTTTTGGAATTCTTTCAAAGTCAAAGCCATTAACTTTGTCATGCTTATAAACAAGTCCATATTCCTTTAGCTTTGGGATACTTCCAGATTTTATTACAGATGCCATTTTTTTGCCAGTAGGTTCAGCCATTTTGATTGCAATATTTTTTGAAGCATATTCTGAATATATTTCATTCATCAGCAATTGTAAATTAAATAATTCTCTATCGTCAATACTTATAAATATAGCTCCCAATTTATTTAGAAAAGTCTTCAAAATGTTCATTCTGTTCTCAATCATGGTAAGCCAAGAACTATCTCTATAATTATCTTTGTATAAAAAACCATCATCACCTGTATTATAAGGTGGATCTATATAAACTGTTTTTACTTGTTCTTTATATCTCTCTTGAAGTAGATTTAATGCTCCAAAGTTTTCACTATTTATCAAAACTCCATCGCACTCTTTGTCTATATCATCAAATTCTCCTAGAAGCTCATCTTTAAAACTACTATCAAAAAACTTGGTATCTAGTACCAAAAATCTCTCTTTTTTCAAATCATCTACAGAGTTTATCTCTACATCAAAAAGCTCTTTCCACTCTTGTAGTTGTTTACTATTTTCTACTATTTTAGTGTAAAACTTCTCATCTATTTTATCAAGAGTTATACAGTAGTTTGTATCTATTACAAACTTCTTTTTAAGCCAAAGTTTTTTTTGAAATTCTTCTAACTGAGATAAAAATGCGATTATCTTTTGTGCTATTGTTTTAAAAGTTTTTACTTTATTTAGAGTATTTTCTATTTGTGAACTTGAAACATTTAAAATATCATCAATATATAAAATCTCATTTTTTATATAAAAATCAAGCTCCCTAGTTAAAAATCCTTTTAAATCTTTGTGAATAAAATAGTCAAAACTATTTTTGCTAGTATAATCTGTAAGGTGCTTTTCCAAAATTGTTCTAGTTTTGTTTTTTTCAGTAGGAGCTAAAGTTTGTAAGTTTTTTACCAGTGGATTTTGCTCTTTTAGTATAGTCTCAATAGCTTTTTCATTTAGTTTACTTTGTGGCTCTTTTCCAATAGCTTTGTACTCAAACCGTATAAACAGCTCTCCATTTTCTTCATATAGTGGATAATTAAAATCTAAAACAAATCTTCTTTCATTTTCACTATTTGCTTTGTTGTTGTTTTGTTCTGTGTTGGCATCTACTATTTTAAAGTGATAAGTATTATTTCCTACTTTAAAAGTATAATCTTTGAAAAACTCACTTGTTTTTATATAGTATTGGTCAGAGTTTGCCCAATGAAGTTTAACCTCTTCTCCCTCATAAGGAATAGCATAGGTGTCTTTTTTATATCGTCTTAGGCTTACAAAATCACCATCTTTGTAGTATCTGCTAAAAAAGTTTGTCATATATGAGTAGATTTCATTTTCATTTTGTTCACTACTTGAAGAAGATGCTAGTTTTTCTCTTATCTCTTTTACTTTTGGGCTATCTTCTGGGTTCATTCCTGCATTTGTGATTGATAGGATTAAATCATCTAGCTCTTTTTTTAAAGAGTCGTTGCTGTTGCTACTAAATGCATTTTTTATAGAAGATATTAAATCTTTTTCTAAAAATTGATTTATCTCATCTGCTTTTTGATTCATTATTCTATATATTCCAAAATCTAAATCTGTTTGATTTAGTTGAAACATCTCTTTTAAAAGCTCAATTAATTTTTTTTGTTTTTCATTCATTTTATTTCCCACTCTATTATAAATAATCTATTTTCTTCTATTTTTTGTTTTTTTGCCAATTTTAACTCTTCGATTAGCTCATCTCTTTTTGCCTCAATCTCATCTTCAATATCAAAAATCTCTCTTTGAATTTTTTTTCTTTTTCTCTCTTGTTCTTTTATTGCCATTTGTATTTTCTCTATATCTTCAATTCTAACCATAGAAGAGCTTTGTCTATTTAGCTCTTTTATTTTTGCTTTTGTCTCTTTTAGCTCTTTATTTATATCGTCTAGTTTATCATCTGCCCATTTGTGTAGTTTTATGCTTGCAGTTGAAAAATGTTCACTATTTGTTTTTTCATTTTCTTGTAAAATTGTATCTTTTTGATTATCATAATACTCTTTTAATTGTCCAATATCATTTTCATCAATTATTACTTTTGCTTGCTCTTTTGCTATTAAATTAAAGATTTTTGAAGCAACTTCATCATCTAATTTCTTATAATCGCTTGTTAAAGCTGTATGTACTAAATACTCTTCAGTATCATAAGAGCTGATTTTTAATCTTGAAACCATTATATAACCAGTTTTGTTTTTACACTCTTCTAGTGCTGAAATTTTAAATTTATGGTTACTTAACTCAAAAATGAGTTTTTTTATCTCTAGTTCTCTACTTGAAGCAATAGCTAACATATCTTGAACTATTG
>CANRCH010000110.1 GCA_947629065.1 uncultured Aliarcobacter sp. | reverse complement strand
TTGAAAAAAATATGTTACTAAAAGAAATAGTAGCATAAGAAATTCATTTTATGTCCTATTTAGTGTTGACAGATCAAAGATATAAAACTAAATAATAGCTCTTTAGTAAATAGTAACTCTTTAGAAGCTATTTTAAATAATGTAAAATCAAATGAAACTATAAATGTAAAAGATATTGAAAGAGCCTTGCTTCTTATAAATGATAGAAATGGTGTAGAAGTATCTAACTCTATAATAGAGCCTGGAAATAGCCTAGGAACAAGTAGCCTTTCAATCGATACAATTGCAACTCCTAGAGCAGATGGATATGTAGTTGCAGATAATTTTGGAAGTAGATATACAGGTTACTATAGACTTCAAGCATTAGCAAATATAAATAGTATTGCAACTCTTGGTGATAAACTAACAGTTTCTGGACTTATTTCAAATGGGGCTGATTTAAAAAATGGAAAATTAGCTTATGAAATACCTCTAAACTCTTATGGATTAAAAGCTGACTTTGCTTATAGTAGAACAAACTATGATTTAGTAAAAGAGTATAAAGAGTTTAATGCTAAAGGTAACTCAAATATCTATGAAGCTGGATTGTCTTATCCTCTTCTTAGAACTACAAATGAAAGCTTATATCTAAAAGGAAAATACTTTCATAAAGGTTTAAAAGATTACTATGATTCTAGCTTTGATTTAGATGAAAAAAGAACTATAAACTCTTTTGTGGCAAGTTTAGATTATGATAAAAATTACTCTTTTTTTAATTTTCCTGCAAAACTATTTGCAAACCTAAACTTTACAACAGGTCATTTAAGCTCAAAACTAAATAAACTAAATGATGGAAACTATAATAAAGTAGATACTTATATAGCAAATGATATTTATTTCAATGAAATATTCTCCTTAAAATCAAACCTAACAGCTCAAAAAGTTCTTGGAAATAAAAACCTAAATGGAAATGAAGATATCTATCTTGGTGGTGCACATGGAGTTAAAGTATATCCAGATAGTGAACAAAGTGCTGAAAATGGATATATGCTAAATTTAGAACTACTTTCAAATCTTCCAAAAATAGAGTCATACTATCATAGAGTTGGAGTTTTTTATGATATGGGAAATGTATATCAAGAAAAAAATCAAGATGTAACTTTTAAAAGAAAAACTCTTCAAGATGTAGGTATTGGATACTATGCAAACTATAAAGATTTCTTTGCAAGAGTTCAAATGTCTTGGGCTATAAATCATGAAGTTTCAGATAAAAATGAACCACATACGCACTCTAAATTCTTATTCCAAACTGGGTGGGTTTTTTAGAAATTTAAAAATAAAGAATGTAAAGATACAAATCTATACATTCTTTTAAATGATCAAATTCTTATAAAATTACTATTTCGCTTCTTCAATAATTTTTAAAAGAGACTCTTGTGCAGTTGATGCAAGGTCTATTAAATCTGGATTTATATCATCAACTAACTGAACAAGAGAGTTTAAAGATATATTTGTTTTACCATCTTTTGTAAAAACTGAAATCTTACAAGGCAAAATTGAAGATAGTGTAATATCAGTTGTCAAAAACTCTATTGCAACGCTTGGTGAACAAATTTCAATAACTTGACACTCATTAGCTAAATCAAAACCTTTTGATTTTAAAGTATCTTGAATTTTATGAATATGTAAAACTCCAAATTTATGATTTGGTGCAATTTCTACGATTGTATCCACAACTTCTTGAACAGTTTTATTACTTTCAACTATATTTAGCATATTTTTTCCTTTTTAATTAAATTAATCTCTAGCTTCTATAACTCTATTTAAAAGTTCCTGTATATCAAAATCATTTGATAACTCTTTACTATTTATTCCATCACTTAATACAATTTTTACTCTATTATGTGAACTATTTTTTGCACTCTTTATAACTCTTTTTACTCTTGAACCAAACTCATCAATAGTGTAAATCTTTCTTCCAACAAAAAGTTCATATAAAGTAGGCTCTTTGAAAACTCCAACTAAGTTTTGGTTTGTAAAAAGATATTTAAAAATCTTTAGTTCCTGTTCATAATCTAAAAAATAGTTTGTATAGCTAGAAAAAACTCTATTGGCTTTTATATAAAATTTTGTTTCAGGAAAAAATCCTGGAACACAGTTACATAAAAAGCCATCTTGCTGAAGATTTTTTATTTTTGTAATACAAAAATATTTAAACTTTTTAATCTTGTCTAAAAGTAAAATATTCTCTTTGTTTTGGTTTTCTAAGATTGATAATATCTCAAACAGATTTTTAAATAAAGGTTCTGAAGCCAAAATTTCAAGAGTTTTAAGTGCTAATTTTGCTTCTTTATTTGAAGTTTGAAAAGTTTCAAAAATAGATTTTTTGATATCTAAAATTGAAATAGTACTTGAATTTGAGTTTATAAAAAATAGCTTTTCATTTGTTCTATTTTCTACTACAAATAGATTGTTTTCATCAATATAAAGAGTTTTATACTTAGAGTTTACAATAGATTTTATATCATTTATCTCTTTATTTGATATTTCAAATTTAAAACCATTATTGTTTAAAAACTCTTGAAGTTCAAACTCAACTTCATAGCTTAAATATGAGTTGTTTTCGTAAGTTTGAGTTTTATGGCTAAACTCCAAATCTAAAGAAAAAAGATAGTGTTTATGTCTATATAGCTCTTTTTGATTTGGAATTATATATTTTTTTAGAGTCATATTTGGATTAAATCTCTAGGATTTATATGTGCTGAATCTTTTGTAACTTGAAACGATAAAGTGTTATTTACCCTACCTACAACATAACCTTTTTCAACCCATTTTCCAACAACCAAAGTTGGAGATATTTCATCTAAATGTGAATAAACTGTATGAATTCCACCTGAGTGCTGAATTATTACAACATTATCAAGCATTCCAGCATTTTTCTTTGCATAAACAACTTTTCCACTTAAAACAGATACAACTTTTGATTGTCTTTCACTTGCTTGAAGAACAATTGATTCATTAAAAAGTTTAATTTTATATACTGGATCCACATAAGTTCCAAAGTTTTTTACAACTTTAAATGATTTTAAAGGGGCAATAGTTTTTGCACCTTTATATTTTGTAATAGAAACACCATCAGCTGATGATCCAATATTTTTTACATTCAAGTTTTCTGCAAATTTTTGATTTCTTACTTCAAGAGTATTATCTTCAGAAATTTCTTCAGTTTTTACAGCAGTTTTTACAGCAGTTTTTACAGCAGTTTTTGTTGTATTAGTTTTGGCTTTTGCTAAAGCTTCAAGTTTTTTTCTTCTTTCATCTTCAGCCTTTTGTTTTGATTTTTTTATCTCTTCATCTTTTAAAATATTTAATTCAGCTAGTAAACTTTTTAAGCTATCTTGTTGTTTTGCAACTTTTTTTAACTCTTCTTGATAAGATTTATGCTGTTTTTCTAAATCAACAATCGAAGTTGAGTGCTGTTTTTTTAAGCTTGTTAGTTTATCTTTCGTTTTTTGTCTATCATTTATATAAACTGAGATTTTCTCAATATCTTTTTGATTTGTTTTTGTGTTATTTGATATTGCATTATAACTACTATTTAACTGCTCAACTTTATCTTTTGAGTGAAGTGCTAATAAAGTATAAATTTCATTATCAATTAACTCTTGTAAAGAGTTCTCAGATGCAAGTTGAAGTGCTAAAGATACTGAAAACTCTTCTATAATTGTATCAACAATTTGAGACTCATTTGTATTTTTCTCTTTTTGTAAATTCGTAGATCTTGCTTTAAGTTCATTTAGTTTTACTACAGACTCTTCAAGAAGTTTTTGATGATTATCTATATCACTATTTATTTGTTCAATATCTTTTTCTAGCTTAGAAATATTTTTGTTTTGTGCTTCAATTTTATCAGCAAGCTCTTTTACTTTTAAGTTTTTTGTAGCTTGTTCTTTTGAAACATTAGTTAGCTCTTTTTTATTTGCTTGTATTTTTTTATCAATATTTGAAGCAAAAGAGTATGAAATAGTTAAAATTAAAGTTAAAAATATTTTAATCATTGTTAATCTTATATTGAAGTAAAACACCAAAAATTGTCACAATTGAGATTGAAAAAGATAGTAAAAATAGCTTTAACAATCCAACACCAACATTAAGTTTTATATCTATAATATCTTGTAGTTCTATAGGAAATATTACACCTAAATTATATGATACATAGTATAAAAATATTGAAGCAAAAACAAATGCTAAAAATGAACTAATTAGTGCTTGATTTAAAATAGTTGAAGCACTATAAATAGTTGAAGCACCATGAAGTTTTAGAATAGAGATTCTTACATGATGTTCATGAAACCACAGTTTTACCTGCTTTGAAATAATAATTATTGCAAAAATAGTTATTATAAAAAATAGAATAAAAGTAATACTATTTAAAAGCAAAAGTAATAAAAATGTTTGATTGTGATTTTTATAAAAAATCTCAACATTTTTTATATCTGGATTCTTTAAAAGAGTATTCTTTATCTCTTCAAGTTCACTACTTGTTGGGTAAATTTCCAAATAAACTTGATAGAAATTTGGTAATTTCTCTTTTAATAAATTAATAGAATTTTCAGACAGTTTTGTTTTGATATTATCTATTATTTTATCATTTGGAAGTTCAATTATTTTATCTACGCTAATTCCAGCAATTTTATTTAAATTATCTTTATTTAAAACGGTATTGCTAACTACAACTATAGAGTAATCTTTTGAGATTCTATCTTTATAGTTTGATACAACATCATTTATTAATAAATAGATTGAAAAGGCTATCAGCATTGATAGTAATGGAAGTAAAAATGCAAAAATATTTTTAAGAGACTTCATAAATTACCCCATCATCAATTGATAATTGTCTAAACTTAATTCCAAGATTTTTTGGAACCCTATGCGTTACCACCACAACTGTAATTCCAAGCTGTTCATTTGCACCTTTTAGCAAATTCCAAACCAAATCAGCTGAGTAATCATCAAGATTTCCTGTTGGCTCATCTGCAATTATTATTTTTGGATTGTGTGCTAAAGCCCTTGCAACTGCAACTCTTTGTTGCTCTCCACCACTTAGTTCATTTGGATAGTATCCAACTCTATGGCTTAATCTTACGTGTGCAAGAAGTTTCAAAGCTTGATTTTTCGATACTTCGTGAGAATATCCATTTATTTTTAGTGGAATCATAATATTCTCTTCAATTGTAAACTCATTTACAAGTTTATAATCTTGAAAAATAATTCCAATATCTTTTCTTAATAGTCTTAATTTTTTACCACCAATTCCAAAAACTTCTTGACCAGCAATTTTTAAACTACCGTGTTTTAAAGGAATATCAGCGTAAAAAGATTTTAAAAGTGTTGATTTTCCACTTCCACTATTTCCACCAATAAAGATAAACTCTTTTGGTTTAATAGAGAAGTTTCCTTTTTTAATAATATATTTACTATCGTCATAAGTTAAATAGATATTATTTGCTTCAATCATTTTTTAAAATCTCTTGTAATTTTTTATGTGCATCTATATTTGAACTTGTTGGAAGTGGATTTCCTTGATAATATGATGCTCTTTTATTCTCTATAATCAGATATTTTGTTACAGGTCTATCAAAATTTCCCATAGTTACTTTTAATAAATATGAATCTTTTTTATCAATTATTTCATAAGCCTCTTCAATATGCACAAAATAGTTTTTGAATATAACTGCTTTTTGTGGAATTTTTGT
>CANRCH010000109.1 GCA_947629065.1 uncultured Aliarcobacter sp. | reverse complement strand
AAATTCAAATATGCTTTAGATAACCCAAATAAAATAGAGAGCTCTATTGGTTGATTTTTTTAATTTTGCTTGAGAGATTCTAAAATCTCTTAAGCAATAAATTAATAATATTTTTAATCTTTTGGAAGAATTTTAATAGGAGTTATCTGAATTTCTTCATAATTCCAAACTTTGTTTTTAACATAAACCTCACTTTCAAGCCAAGAGTCAAGTTCATCTTCACTAGCAAAATCTACAAATAAAGTTGAACCAACCATTTTGTCATCTTCAATTAATGCACCAGCATTTATTATTTTTCCCTCTTTCATAAGCTTTTTTGCACCTTCAATATGCTCATATCTACAAGCTAATCTTCTTTCAAGTGCATCATCATAATCATAAGCTATCACTAAATATTGCATTTTTATCCTTTAAAAATTTTAAAAGATTTTAACACAAATATTATAAAGTAGCTAATAAAAATGTAATTGGATAGATTAATACATTTAAATATCGTAAAGCAGGAGTTATATTTACATTAAAAGGTACAATATTTTCTATTGCTATTTCTTTACTTAGTTTTTGCATAATTGATAGTTTAAAACTAATATCTAAAAACTTTAAAACAATTATTGAACTCATTAAAAAACCAAAATTTGAAAAAGTAATTGATAAATATATTGAGTAATAAAAAGAGAGATGTAAAGTAAAATACAGAAATATATTTTTGCTATATACTTTGAAATTATTATCTATTAAACCATAAAGTGTAGGGGATTTTTGCCAGTTTGTTTCAAAAAGTTCAATGGCAATAAATATTAAAAAAAATGAGATTATATCCATATTATAGACCTTAAAATAGGGATTAAACCCTATTTTAATATTTTATTCTGCTTCAGCAAATTTGATTTTTTTATCTTTATAAAGTCCTGTTCCAACTGGAATTGTTCTTCCTATTACAACATTCTCTTTTAAATCTTCTAGCATATCCATTTTTGCACTAATTGCAGCTTCTGTTAATACTTTTGTAGTCTCTTGGAAAGATGCTGCTGAGATAATACTATCACTTGTAACAGCTGCTCTTGTAATTCCAAGAAGTAGTGGTTCTGCAATAGCTGGTTCTCCACCCATTCTTACAATTTTTTCATTTTCAATTATAAATCTTTTTTTAGAAATCATATCTCCAATAATGAATTTTGTATCTCCACCATCAAGAATTACAACTTGTCTTAACATTTGAGATAGAATTACCTCAATATGTTTATCTGCAATATTAACCCCTTGAGATCTATAAACTTGTTGTACTTCACTTACAATAAAGTAATGAAGTGCTTTTTCACCTAAGATTCTTAATACATCGTGTGGTGATACTTGACCATCTGTTAAAGCTTCACCTGCGTGTACAAACTCACCTTCGTGAACTAAAATATGTTTACCTTTTTCAACTAAATACTCACTTGTATTTCCATTTGTATCAGTAATTACTATTCTTTGTTTATTTCTAAGTGGTTTTCCAAATGTTACAACTCCATCAAAAGATGCTAGTATTGCAATACTTTTTGGTCGTCTTGCTTCAAATAGTTCAGAAACTCTTGGAAGACCCCCTGTAATATCTTTTGATTTTTGAGTAGCTTTTGGAGTTTTTGCAATAATATCTGCAATCTCAACTCTTTTGCCTTCTTCAATATTTAGTGAAGCTTTAGGGTCTAGCTCATATCTTACAATTTGACTATCATCAGTTGCAATTAAAACAGCTGGTTTATATCCACTTGGAATATACTCATTAATTACTAGTTTTGCAGTACCTGTTAATTCGTCGAACTGTTCAGCAGCTGTAATTCCTGGAATAATATCTTCAAAACTAATAATACCTGCTTGCTCTGCAATTGTTGGGTTTGCATATGGATCCCACTCTGCAATTACAGTTTGCTCATCTTTTGTTGGCGAAGAAATAACACTCTCTTTTGTAACTTCACTATTATCATTTAATTGAATCGAAGATCCTCTTGAAATATAGTGTCTAATTGCTTCTCTATCATCAGCATCAGCGATAACTGCAAAAAGTCCTTTTTCTACAACTTCATCACCAGCTTTTATATCGTGTCTTCTTTCTAAATAATCACCAGTTAATTTATAATATTTAACTATTCCTTTAGCACCAGATTTAATAACAGAAGTAATAGGTGCTCCATCTGCAACTTTTAGTTCAGATGCATAAGGAATTCTGTTTGGAATATTCCATCCCTCTTTAATCATCTCAACGATTGAGTCATTTTTATCAACTTCTTGCTCTTCAATATATGGTAAATATAGTTTTCCTTCAATTTTTCCTGAAATTCCTGCAAGTTCATTTACTTTTGCAACATCACTCTTTCTTAAGTAATATTTTTTCTCTTCACTACTATTTTTTACAGTTACTATAATTTCGTCGTGAATAGTTTCAACGCTTACTTTACCTTTAAATGGTGCATTGATTTTTGGCTCAACAAGTAAAACTCCAGCATTTCTTCTATTTGCAACTATCTGTTTTCCATCACTTGATTGGTGAGTTTTGATATTGTAATATCTAATAAACCCTTGCTTATCTACTTTTAACTCTCTTTCCGTTTGAGTAGCACTTGCAGTTCCCCCAACGTGGAAAGTTCTAAGCGTTAGCTGAGTTCCTGGTTCTCCAATTGATTGAGCAGCAACAACTCCAACAGCTTCACCTGGTTTTGCTTTTCTTTGCTCACCTAGATTTAGTCCATAACATTGAGAACAAAGACCATTTTCCTCTTTACAAGTAAGTGGAGTTCTAATAATTACAGATTTAACTTCAGCATTTACTACTGTTCTTGCAAACTCTTCAGTTATTAAAGTACCTTCAGTAAACAAAATCTCATTTGAAACTGGATCAATAATATCTTCAGCTATTACTCTTCCTGTGATTCTCTCTTCAAGTGACTCAATTAACTCATTTCCAGATGTAATATCTGTTATTTCAATACCTTCGTGAGTTCCACAATCTTCGTTTGTAATTCTTACATTTTGAGAAACGTCGATTAGCTTTCTTGTTAAATATCCAGCATTTGCTGTTTTAAGTGCTGTATCGGCAAGTCCTTTTCTAGCTCCGTGAGTAGAAATAAAGTACTCAAGAACATTTAGACCCTCTTTAAAGTTTGAAACAATCGGAGTTTCAATAATAGTTCCATCTGGTTTTGCCATAAGACCTCTCATACCTGAAAGCTGTCTAATTTGAGTAGCACTACCTCTTGCCCCTGAATCTGCCATCATAAAAATAGAGTTAAATCCATCTTTATCACTTCTTACAAGATCCATCATCTCAGAACCTAGTTTATTATTAGCTTCTGTCCAAATATCAATTGTTTTATTATATCTTTCTTGCTCAGTTAAAAGACCTTGCATAAACTGTTTTTGTACATCAATAACATCTTTTTTAGATTTTGTAATATGGTTTGTTTTACTATCTGGAACAATAATATCATCTATAGAGATTGAAATTCCAGCTTTTGTTGCATATTGGAAACCTAGATTTTTTAGGTTATCTAAAAATCTTGGAGTTACTTCATAACCAGCTTCTTTGTAGATATAATCAACTAAAGCTCCAATATCTTTTTTCTTTAAAACTTTATTCCAAAGATTCATAGGTACAAAACTAGGTAAAATTTCATGAATTAAAAGTCTTCCAACTGTTGTTGAAACTACTCTGTTGTCAAGTTTTGTTCTAATTTTTGCATGTAAATCTATTTGATCCATTTCAAGTGCAATTTTTACTTCATTTACATCAGTAAATAGTTTATGAGCACCTTTTACTCCCTCTTTTTCAAGCGATAGATAATAGATACCTAAAATCATATCTTGAGATGGAACTGCAATTGCTCTACCTGATGCTGGTAAAAGAATATTCATTGAACTCATCATTAAAATTTTTGCTTCAGCAACCGCTTCTTGCGAAAGTGGTACGTGAACAGCCATTTGATCCCCATCGAAGTCCGCATTAAATGCAGCACAAACAAGTGGATGAAGTCTAATAGCTTTTCCATCAATCAAAACTGGGTGAAACGCTTGAATTGAAAGTTTATGAAGTGTTGGTGCTCTATTTAATAGAATTGGATACTCATCAACAATCTCATTTAAACACTCCCAAACTTCATTTGTTTCAGCTTCAATTAATCTTTTTGCAGCCTTTAATGTAGTTGCATAACCTTTCTCTTCAAGTTTTGCCATTAAGTGTGGTTTAAATAGTTCAAGTGCCATGTTTTTTGGAATACCACATTGATCCATATTTAATCCAGGTCCAACAACAATTACAGATCTACCTGAGAAGTCAACCCTTTTCCCAAGTAAGTTTTGTCTAAATCGTCCCTGTTTACCTTTAATAATTTCACTTAAAGATTTCAGTGGTCTTTTATTTGCACCTTTTACCGCATTTGCTGTTTTTCCATTATCAAATAGAGCATCAACAGCTTCTTGTAGCATTCTTTTTTCATTTCTAATAATGATTTCAGGAGCATCAAGTTCAGTTAATCTTTTAAGTCTGTTATTTCTATTAATAACTCTTCTATAAAGGTCATTTACGTCTGAAACAGCAAATTTTCCACCATCAAGTGAAACAAGTGGTCTTAAATCAGGTGGAAGAACTGGAAGTTGAGTTAGCATCATCCACTCAGGTCTATTTCCACTATTAATAAAGTTTTCAACTACTTTTAATCTTTTAATAATAGTTTTTCTTTTTGCTTCACTTTTCGTTGCTTCCATATCATCTTTTAGTAGAGTTAAAAGCTCAAAAAGATCTAATTTTTGTAATAGCTCTTTGATTATCTCTCCACCCATATTTGCTTGGAAACCTGTGTGCTCAAAAAGATCTGCTATAGTTCTATATTGCTCTTCATTTAAAATATCATATTTTTCAACTTTTTTAGTTTTTTCACCATCATAATAAGCCTCTCCTGCTTCATTTACGATATATGCTTCATAATATAATACTCTTTCAAGATCTTTTAATTTAACACCAAGAAGTGTTCCAATTCTTGAAGGAAGTGAACTTACCATCCAGATGTGTGCAACAGGAGAAACAAGTTCAATATGCCCCATTCTGTGTCGTCTAACTTTACTTGAAGTTACTTCAACTCCACATTTTTCACATACAACACCTTTATATCTCATTTTTTTGTATTTACCACAAAGACACTCATAATCTTTTACAGGTCCAAATATTTTTGCACAAAAAAGTCCATCTCTTTCAGGTTTTAGTGTTCTATAGTTAATAGTTTCAGGTTTTTTAACCTCTCCACAAGACCAAGAAAGAATTTTTTCTGGACTTGCAAGTCTTAATTGAAATGCAGAAAAATCTTGTGGTCTTTCTAACTCTTTAATCTCTATAGGTGCTAATATTTTCTCGTTATTACTCATCGTTTTCTACCTCTTGAAAAATCTCTACATCTAAAGCTAGGGCTTTTAACTCTTTTGTTAAAACAAAGAATGTTTCAGGAACTCCTGAAGCTGGAACATTTTCACCATTTGCAATTGCTCTATAAGCTCTTGTTCTTCCTTCAACATCATCTGATTTAGTTGTAAGCATCTCTTTTAGTACATTTGTTGCACCATAAGCTTCTAATGCCCAAACCTCCATCTCTCCAAATCTTTGTCCTCCAAATAGAGCTTTTCCTCCAACTGGTTGCTGTGTTACTAGTGAGTATGGACCTGTACTTCTTGCGTGAACTTTTTCATCAACTAAGTGGTGAAGTTTTAGCATATACATATACCCAACATTTACTCTCTCTTTC
>CANRCH010000108.1 GCA_947629065.1 uncultured Aliarcobacter sp. | reverse complement strand
CTCATAAGTTATTGTATTGTGGATTTTTGCCAAAGTTTTCACATCATCAAAGATGCAAATCTCATCATCACTTGAGTTTACACTTATATTATCCATTGAAACTCTTCCTAAAATATCGTATCCACTGGCAGTTGTGAATTTATCTTTTTCACTAAGTCTTAAAAATCCATCCCCATATCCAATATCATAAGTGCTTACAGTCATATCTCTTTGTGCTGTAAAACCTGCTCCATAGCCTAAACTTTGACCTTTTTTAAGAGTTCTACTTGCCATTTTTGTTGCCCAAAGGCTTAGAACAGGTTTTAATTTTGGGAAATTTAAAGTAGGGTGTTCATCAAAATATCCATAAGTTGCAATTCCCACTCTTGCAAAGTCTTCATCAAAATTATTTTTTCTAAAAAGTCCACTAGAGTTACAAGAGTGAAAAGCTGGTATCTTAAGATTTAGTTTTTCACATACCTCTTTAATCTTAGTTTTTGCTTTAGAGAAATTCTCATTTTGCCAGAAAAAATCTGTACTTAAACTATC
Organism: uncultured Aliarcobacter sp.; assembly: GCA_947629065.1. Taxonomy (GTDB): domain Bacteria; phylum Campylobacterota; class Campylobacteria; order Campylobacterales; family Arcobacteraceae; genus Aliarcobacter. The sequence goes on along the minus strand of CANRCH010000108.1, from coordinate 5,249 downwards.
AGCACCTCTATGGTGTGTGAAAACTCCACAAAGCTCTAAATTTTGCTTTAAAAGCCCATCAATAGCCACTTCTATATCATTTATAGCTATTCCATTTCTATGCATTCCAGTATCAATTTTTAGGTGAACTTTCGAGTTTTTAGGCATTTTATCAATATCTTCAAGTGAATTGATTGCTATGTGAAAAGTATGTGAATAGTTGTGAAAATCATTTGGTGCAAGGATTAAAATATATGGAAAATAATCTATTATTTTTTGTGCATCGGTGAAGTTTCTTACTATTGCTTTTTCTATTTTAAACTCACTACATAGCTTTGCAATTTCTACAATACCGTGACCATATGCATTATCTTTTAATACAACTGCAACTTTTTCTTTTCCATTTGCTTTTTTTGAAATAGTTTCTAAGTTATAAAAAAGGTTCTCTTTATTTAGTAATATCTTTGCCACAATTAATCCTTCTGAAAATAATCTACAATATTTTGTGCATCTTTTTGATTTAAAACCTCTTTTAACTCTTCAAAAGATGCATTTTTTATTTTTTCAAACTCTCCAAAATATAGAAGAAGTTTTTTGATTTTTGCTGGTCCAATTCCAGTTATTTGATGAAGAGATATCTCTTTATCCTCTTTTCTTTTCTGTTTCTTATGAAAAGATATAGCAAATCTATGTGCTTCATCTCTTAATTTTTGCACGAATTGTAATCTTTTATCACTATTTAACAGCTTTAAAGACTCAATTTGCCCATCTTTATTTCTAAAATGCAAAATATCATTTGCTTTTCCTTTTGCTCTATGTGCTTTTGCATCTATTTTCTCTTTTGAAATAGCAATAATATCAAGATTTATTCCCACACTTTGGCTAATCATAAAAGCTAGATTTAGTAGAGTTGAACCACCATCAATTATCCACAAATCAGGTGCTGGATTTTTTATAAAACTTTCAGCTCTTTTGCTTAAAAGCTCTCTCATTTGTGAATATTCATCAAGGCTTTCAAGATTGTAGTGTCTATAATCTTGTTTTGAAAAGTTTTCTAACTCCTCTTTATAAACAACCATTCCACCAACTCTTGCTTGTCCCATCATATGTGAGTTGTCAAAAGTTTCTATAATATATGGAAGAGTATTTAGAGAAAAAAGCTCTTTTATCTCACTATAAATTGTAGATTTCTCTTTACTAAACTCTATTCTTAAAAGTTCAAAAGCGTTATTTTTTGCTACATCACAAAGAGTTTTTTTCTTATCTATTTTTGGATTTGTGATTTTTACTCTTTTGTTAAATCTATTTTTTAAATACTCTTCAAGCTCTTCTATATCTTCATTTTCTAGTACATCACTTATTAAAATCTCTTTTGGAACAATAGGCAAATCATCTTTATAGTAGTTAATTATAGCTCTTTTATAAATCTCACTATAATCAAAACTTTTTTCATCTTCAATAGTTAAAATCTTTATAAAATCGTGGCTTGAAGATGCTATTTTTCCATCTCTTAAGAACATTTTTACAACCACAGCTTTTTCATTTTTATGTGCAACACTAAAAATATCTATATCTTCGTTTGACGCTAAATCTATACTAGATTTTATTTGAGATTTTTCTATAGTTTTGATTCTATCTCGTAAAACCAAAGCTTCTTCAAATCTAAATTCACTTGAATAAAAATTCATTTTATCTTCAAGTTTTGAAAGAAGTTTTGATTTGTTGTAGATATATAGAAGTGCTTCATCTAGGATTTTTTTATACTCTTCTTTTGTTATTTTTCCTTCACAAGGTGCAAGGCATTTTCCTATTTGATGAAATAGACAAGCTTTTTTACCATTTATGCAAGATTTTTTTTGAACAAGTGGAACTATTTCGTAAATAGTGTCCAAAATATCTTTTGCACCACTTGAGTATGGTCCAAAATATTTTATATTTTTCCCTTTTTCTATTTTTCTTGTGATTTCAAGTCTAGGAAAATCTTCATTTAAATCTACAAAAATATATGGATATGTTTTATCATCTCTTAAAAGTACATTATATTTTGGTTTTAGTTGTTTTATAAGTGAGTTTTCCAAAATCAAAGCTTCATTTTCATTTGGTAAAACTATCCATTCCAAAGCTTTTGTTTCACAAATCATTTTATAAATTCGTGGACTTAAATCAGGTGCCGCTTGAAGATTTGGTGTAAATTTGAAGTAGCTTTTTACTCTATTTTTAAGATTTTTTGCTTTTCCTATATATAGTAAATGCCCAGAAGCATCAAAGTATTGATAAACTCCAGCACTGCTTGGGAGTTGTTTTAATTTCTCTTCTAAACTTATTTCAAAATTCATTTTTAAACTACTTATGCAAAGAACTAAACCATAAAGAACAGATATTTTTATATATTTTTTTATACTCTTTTAGTTTTATTAAATCACTTTTCTTTATCTTATCAAAATAGCTATTTAGAAAAAGTCTCTCTTCGATTTTATCAAATTTAAACTCCACACAAATAGTTGCAAGGTCAAAAAATCTATCATTTGTTCCAGCATACTCCCAATCTAAGATTAAAATCTTTTTGTTTGGAGTGAAAATTATATTTTTTGGATTTAAATCGTGATGAGTTAAAACCAAATCTTTTTTAAAGTTTTTTAAAATTTTTAAAGATTTTTTTGTCTCTTCAAGAAGTTTAGAACTATTTTTATCTTTTAAAACAGATGCATAGTACTCTAAATCTTTCTCAAAGTTATAATCTTTTGATTTTAGATTGATTTTATGCATCTTTTTTACAATTTTACTAAGATCTTCTATTTCAAAATAGCTTAATTTTTCTTTATGAATTCCAGCTTCATACTCATATATCATAAAATTTTCATTTAGAAAAATTGGTTTTGTGGCAAATCCTTTTTTAAAAGCTCTTTTTTGTGCATTAAACTCAAAATTTCTACTAATATTTACACTCTTTTTCGATTTAAAAACTCTTAACACATAGCTTTTATCAAAAGTTTTTAAAAGATATGAAATATTATTAAAACCTTGAGTTTTAAGTAGTTGAAGATTTATTAATTCACTTTTAAAAATATTATATTTTTTTATATCATCAAGATTCACTTTTTAACTCTCTTTTCCATTCAAAATAAGCAATTGCTGCTAAAACAGTATAAATTGCCATTAAAAGTGCTGTTACATAAAACTCTTGATTTATATATAAATAAATAGCACTTGTATCAATAACTATCCAATATAGCCAGTTTTCCAAGATTTTTCTTGTCATCATAAAAGTTGCAAATAGTGCAAAAACTGTAATTGTTGAGTCCAAATAAGCATTTACAGCATCTGTATAGTTTTGCATATAGAAACCAACAAAATAAGAGATTATTGCCAAAGTAGAAATTATTATTAAATTCTTTTTTAATCCATAAGAACTAATTTTCAGCTCACTACTATTTTCATTATTTGCAAACTTCCAAGAGTAAAATCCATAAATTGCCATTATTAAATAGTAAGCATTTAGCAAACTTGACATTAGTAAATTTGCATCAAAAAACAAAATTGTATAAATTAAGGTACTAAAAAATGCAGCTGCCCAACACCAAATATTTTGTTTAATCGCCATTAGTAGGTAGATTATAGACAAAGATGCAGCTAGAATTTCCCAATTTGACATAAGATTAAAAGCTTCATTTAAGTTTGAAAAAAGATTCTCCAAAAAACATCCTTTTATAAAATAGGATAGATTTTATCTAAAAAGCTCTAAAACTAGCTATACCAAACAGTTGCTTTTTTATTGTAAAGCCAAATTAATCTCATTTATTGATTTTAGTGCATCATCATACTCAAAATTATCAATTTGATTTTCAAGATTAGATATTAATTCACTATCTTCTAGATGATTTTTCAAAGAACTTATAAGAAGGTTTTTCTTATCATCTTCAATAAATTCACTTAAATTAAGGCGTTCTTCTATATTTTTTAATAAGATTAATAGTTGCTCTTTATTTATTGTTTCATCAAAGTTTGTGAAGTTTAGATTGATTTTCTCATCAATATTTTTTATTAAACTATTTACAACTATTAGAAGTTCATTTTTTAGTTTTTGTAAATACTCTAAATTTTCACTTTGTTCGATTTTTAAACAAAGTTCATATATCTCAAAAGCCCCAATATTTGCACTTGTTCCTTTTAGAAGATGGATTGTAGAATTAAACTCTTTATCAGATATTTCAAGATTTTGAAGTTTTTCAATAATAGGTTTTGTACTATTTGAATAGATTTTTAGTATATTTAAAACTCTATCTTGGCTTGAGTATATATCTTGAAGTCTTTTAAAGTTTATTCCTTTTATATCAAATACAAAACTAATATCATCTATTCCTTTTTTCTCTTCATAGCTAGTAATACTTTCTAAATATTTTTTCAAAGTTGCTTCAAGCTCTTTTATATTTATTGGCTTTGCAAGATGTTCATTCATTTGTGCTTCAAAGCTTTGCTCTTTATCTTTTTTCATAACAGCAGCACTAAGTGCAACAATTGGAATACTTTTGTCTTTTTCTCTTATTTTTCTACTAGCTTCAAAACCATCCATTAAAGGCATTTGTAAATCCATTAGGATTAAATCATAAGAGTTTAAACTATGTAGTTCAACAGCTTCAATACCATTTGTTGCAATATCTACTTCTAAAGAGTAAGATTTTAAAATATCACTAGCAACAAGTTGATTTGTCTCATTATCTTCAACAAGTAAAATTTTACCTTTGAAATATGTCTTTTTAAGCTCTTTTGATTTTAAATTTATATTCTCATCTTCTAAAATAGCATTTAAAAGTGCTGATTGAGTAATAGGCTTATTTAAAATAGTATCAGGTTTTATATCTCTTTTTAAGGCAACTTTTTCTAAGTCATTTTTTAATAAAGCACTAATCATAATCATTTTTGGGAAAGTTTTATTTTGCATTTTAGATATGCTTTCTATTACATCAAGCCCGTCAATTTCAGGCATTTTCCAATCTACAATTAAATAATCTATATCAACTTTTGAAGCTATTTTTATAGCTTCTCTTCCACTACTGCAAACAATTGGTGTTATATTCCAAGATTTTAGAAGTGATGAGATAATCTCTCTTTCTATTTCATTATCATCAACTACTAAAAATGTACAATTTTCTAGGAAGTTTGGTACTTCAATATTATGTCTTTTGTTGTGAGATACTTTTAGTTTAATATTAAAATAGAACTCACTTCCAAAGCCTTTATTACTTTTAACATCAATATCTCCATCCATTAAA
>CANRCH010000107.1 GCA_947629065.1 uncultured Aliarcobacter sp. | reverse complement strand
GGTACTCCCAGTACGATTCGAACGTACGGCCTACGCCTTAGAAGGGCGTTGCTCTATCCAGCTGAGCTATGGAAGCATAAAAAATTTAAAATAAACATAATGGGGTAAGTAACCGGGTTCGAACCGGCGACCCTCTGAACCACAACCAGATGCTCTAACCAACTGAGCTATACCTACCACATGTTTATACTATATAAATGGTCGGGGCGAGAGGATTCGAACCTCCGGCCCCCTGGTCCCAAACCAGGTGCGCTAACCAGACTGCGCTACGCCCCGTATTTCACTGTTCTTTCTTGAAAAGTGGACGGAATTATAATACATATTTTTTCTTTTGTCAAGAGTTTTTCAAAGAAATTTCTAAATTTTCCGAATTTTATAAGAAATCACTGTTTTTTACTATTTTTCTTAATAAAATTTTTGTAATCTTTACTTATCATATTTATCTCAAAAACCACTATTTCAGGTACATCATAAGAGTGATTTTCTAAAATAAATTTTGAAATAGTTTTAAAGTTTGATTTTCTTGTTTTTATATTTAAAAGAACTTCATTATCATTACAAAGTCTATTTTTCCAAATATAATATGAATTAATTGGTAAAATCTGTACACAAGCAGCTAATTTTTTCTCTACTAATACTCTTGAAAGTTTTTTAGCCTCTTTTTCATTTAGACAAGTTGTTTGAATAACAATTACTTTCATAATTTTTCCACTCCTTTTATAATATCTTGTGGTTTTAATGCATAGGAAGATTTTTTTACTCTATTACTTGCAAGAGTATGTGCTAGACTTCCACAAATAGCTGCATTTAAAGCTTCATAGCCTTGAGCTAAAAGTGAAGCTACTAAACCACTTAAAACATCTCCACTTCCACCTTTGCTTAATCTTGCTTTTCCTAGAGTGTTTATATATATTTTTTCATTTTGTGAGATTATTACATTTGCACCTTTTAAAAGCAAAGTTGTTTTTGGATATTTTTTACAAAACTCTTTTACATAGAAAAATCTATTCTCTTGCAAAGTTTTTATATCTATATTTGCAATATTGCTTAATGCTAAAAGTGATACAAACTCTTTTGGATGTGGAGTTAAAACAACATTTTCATCTAAATATTTTAAAATCTCTTTTTCATAAAAAATATCAGCATCCAAAACCTTTGGAATATTTAATTTTAAAATATCTTCATACTCTTTTTTAAACTCTCCTAAACCCATTCCAAAAGCAATAGCTGTACAATTCTTGCTAATAGTGCTACTTTGCATAATATGATATGGCAAGGCTAGTTTTTCTTTACTTACAACTGTAACAAGTCCTGAACCAAAAGAAGAAGCAGCAAGTGCTGCTAAACCTCCTGCACCCTCTTTTTCTCCACAAATAATATTTGTATGTCCAAAACTTCCTTTGTTTGTACTTTTTTGATTATATTTAGATTCTCTTATTGGTAGAACTAAATCAGATTTTTCAAGTAAAAATATATCTGTATCATCTTCATATTTTTTGCTATCAAATCCTAAATTTACAATTTTGATTTTTCCTACATAATCTTTTGCTATATCACTAAACAGTGCTAATTTTAAAGCTCCCATTGTAAAAGTAATATTACTTTTAAATGCTATACTTTTTATTTTTCCATTTATATCTATTCCGCTAGGAATATCACAAGCTATTTTAAATGATGAAAAAGAGTTTAGTTTTTCTATTAAAAATATAGTTTTTTCATCTATTTTTCTATTTAATCCTCTTCCAAATATACAATCTACAACAATATCTGCTTCATAAACTTCACTTACAAAATCTAATTTTAAAGCTTTACATCTTTCTTCTTGTAGTTTTGCCATAGAAGATTTTACTTTGTTTATTTGAAAGATTTTTACACTATATTTTTCTTGTAGAAGTCTTGCTAGTGCTAAACCATCTGCACCATTGTTTCCACTTCCACAAGCTATTAAAACAGTGCTATTTCTTTTGAATTTTTTATTTATGTAATTAAAGATAGAAAGACTTGCATGTTCCATCAAAATATCTTCACTTAAAAAATATTTTGTGTAAGATTTTTTATCTAAACTATTTACCTCATAAAAAACCTTTTTCACAAGCTTCTCTCCTTTTTTTTAGTTTTTAAATTTCCACCCGTTATCAACCATTATGATTCGAATTTTATCTTTTAAATCACCTTGTATCTCTATATTTTCATCTTTTATAGACCCACCACAGGCTAATTTTGATTTTAAGCACTTTAAAACCTCTTTTTTAAGATTCTCTTCAACATAGAATTTTCCAATAATTGTTACAGGTTTTCCATTTCTTTTTTCTAGTGAGAAAACCAGCTGATGCTGATTTTTTGGAATAATTTTCATCTCTTTTTGTTTTGAAGTTTTTTTATTCTCTTTTGTTGTATCAAATTTATCACCATCTAAGTTAGCTCCAAGTCCTAAAGTTAATTTTTCTGCAAGTCCCATTTTCTAATAATCCTTTAATCTTGTCTTTATATCTAAATCTTCTAAATTTATAAATTCACCTATTTTATACTGCTCAACTGCAACTCGACCAATCATTGCAGCATTATCTGAACAATATTTCAACTCTGAAAGATGCAATCTTGTATCATATTTTTTACATAAAGTTTCTAACTCTTTTCGTAAAAATAGATTTGCACTAGCACCTCCAACTATTGCAAAATCTTTTGGTGCTTTTTGTTTAAACAGCTTCTTTAATTTTTGAATAATATGTAAAACTGCTGTTTTTTGAAAACTAGCACTTATATCTGCAATATCCTGCTCTTCTAAAGTGGTGCGTTCAAGTTTCTCAACTTCAAGTCTTACAGCATTTTTAAGCCCTGAATAACTAAACTCAATTCTTGGGCTTTGGCTTAGTGGTATTGGTAAATCAAATCTATTTTCATCACCATTTTTTGCATATTTTTCAATCATTGGCCCACCTGGATAACCTAGATTTAGCATTTTTGAAACTTTATCAAAACTCTCTCCAAAACTATCATCTAAAGTTCTAGCAACTAGCTTCATATCATTTAAAGAGTTTGCTTCAATTATTTGTGTATGTCCGCCAGAAACTAGCAAAACTGTAATTGGGAAAATCTCCTTTTTTTCTATAAAAAGAGAGTATATATGCCCTTTTAGATGATTTACAGCAATTATTGGAATATTTAATGCAATACTTATAGCTTTTGCCATAGCAACACCTTCTGTTAGAGTTACAGATAATCCAGGTGCATTTGTAACTGCGACTGCTTTTAAATCTTTTAGATAATCTTTACACTCTGCTAAGATTTTAGGCAAAGCTTCAATATGTAATCTAGCTGCAAGTTCAGGTACTACTCCACCATAAACACTATGTTCTAATTCTTGAGAAATTTTTTTATGAAAAACTAACTCCAGAGTCTCTATTTTTGTAATAGATATAGAACTATCATCGCAAGAAGATTCAATTGCTAAAATCATAGTTTTTATCCTTATTTTTCTGCTGGGACTGAAGTTGCAGTTCCGTTACAAGCTTTTATCCAATCAAAAGCACAATCAAGTTTTCCAAATCCAGCACTAGGATTTATATGACCTGCATTTTCCATAATTTTCATTCCGATATTTAACTTACTTTGTAGGTTTATAGCCTCTTCTATACTCATATATGGATCATTTGTTGAAGCTGCCATAATTACTTCAATAGATTTTAAATCTTTTGCAATTGGGTATGGAAAAAAAGTTTTTGCCTCTTCTAAAACTTCGTTTCTAACAGGTGCAACAAGCATAAGTTTTTCTAAAGAAATATCAAGATCATCACAAATATGAAACCACAAAATATTTGCTAAAGAGTGACAAACTACAATTTCTGGTTTAAAATACTCTATCTCTTTTTTTACAAACTCTTTCCACTCATTTAAATCTGGGCTGTTTTTATTTGGTAAGCTTGGAAAAGATACAGTGTAATTCTCTTTTATTAAATCTTGTGCTAAATGATTTTGCCAATGTGGGAAATCACTTCCACTAAGACCGTGAAGTATTAAAACTCTTTTACTCATTATTTTTTCCTATATTTTCATTTTTTATTAGCTTTGTATCAAATTTGGCTCTTTTTAATCTATCTTCAATATCTTTAAACATCTCAACTTTTAATTTATAGTTTTCTTCAAAAACCAAAGCTACAAGCTCTTTTTTTGATTTCTCTTCTGTTTGTATTGGAGTGTGTTTTTTCCACTCTTCAAACTTCTCTTCATAAAGTTTTAGCATATCTTTTTCAAATTTTGTTCTAGTGTATATTAAATAAATTACAAGTATAAGCAAAATTGCAAATGGTATTAGTAAATCAAGAGTCACAATATTTTCTCACTTCTTTATCAATTTGAAAAATATCATCTATATTTGAAGCTTTTGTATTGTGAAATTTATTTATTGCATCAATTGAGATTTTTGAAATATCTAAAAAGCCAATCTTTCCATTTAAAAACTTCTCAACACCAACTTCATTTGCAGCATTTAAAATAACTCCTAAATCTGGATTATCTAAAATCTCATTTTTTAAATCCCAAATTGGGTATCTTGAACTCTCTATTTTTTTAAACTCCAAAGATGAGATTTCAAGTAGATCAACAGGTTTTAAAATCTCATCTTCAATTTTATCAAGTAAGGCATAAGCAATTGGAAGTTGCATTGAAGCATTTGCAATATGTGCTGTTGTACTTCCATCTGTAAAGTTTACAAAAGCATGAACCAAAGATTTTGGCTCTATTATAGCATCAAGTTTTTTTGTGCCAAAAAGCCAAAAAGCTTCAAGAAGTTCAAACATTTTATTTGTCATTGTTGCACTATCTATTGTGATTTTATTTCCCATTTTCCAGTTTGGATGATTTAAAGCCTCTTTTACGCTTACATTTTTTAAAGCTTCCAAAGGAGTATCTCTAAAACTTCCACCACTTGCAGTTATTAGCATTGAATCTATCTTTTTATTTTGTTGCAAATACCATAAAGCAAAGTGTTCGCTATCTATTGCTCTTAAGTTTGTTTTATCTATAAATTTTCCTGCAACAACCAAAGACTCTTTATTTGCAAGGCATAGTTTTTTACCACACTCTATTGCTTTTAAAGTTGGCTTTAGTCCCAAAAATCCAACAAGTGCATTTACAACAATATTTGAAGAACTATTTTCAATTGCATTTAAAATTGCATCTTCTCCAAAACTTATATTGCTATGATTTACTTTATGTAAATCATCTTTTGAAGCAATTATCACTTTTTTTGGATTATGCTCTTTTATTTGAGAATTTAAAAGTTCTATATTTTTACCTGCAACTAAAACCTCAACACTTAGTTGATATTTTTTTGCAATCTCTAGGGTATTTACCCCGATAGAACCTGTACTTCCAAGAACTATCAAATAATTACCCTTAATAGTACAAGCATTACAATTGCACCAAATAAATAACCATCCGTTCTATCTAAAATTCCACCGTGTCCTGGAAGAATATTTCCACTATCTTTTACTCCAGCTTCTCTTTTTAAGTAGCTTTCATATAAGTCTCCAAATACACTAGAAAGTGATACAACAGCCGAAACTATAATAGCTCCAAATAGTGCAATATCATCAATTGCTGTTAGACTTCCTAAAATTACAGCTAAAATCATACCGCCAACAACACCTTCAAGAGTCTTATTTGGGCTTGTCTCACAAAATCTTGTTTTTCCAAAAGCTTTTCCAACAAAATATGCCCCTGTATCAGTAGCTGCCACAATCATAAGTAGCCAAAATAGTGCATGAACTCCAAATTCACTATAAAGTGCCATTAAAAATACAAAAGATGCTGTTGGGTAAAGAAGTGGCAGAACCATCTTTTTATCAATCTTTC
>CANRCH010000106.1 GCA_947629065.1 uncultured Aliarcobacter sp. | reverse complement strand
GAATAGTTCCATTTTCAAATCTAGAACCTACAACTATATCATCTTCATTTAATATCATTTCCATAAAATAACCTTTTGATTTTTTAGAATTATATATAAAGCTTTGTTAGTAATTAATTATTTTGTATATATTTGCTACAATCTTGAAAAAATCAAAGGAAAAATTATAAAAAAGTTTAAAAAAGTTCATATAGAGCTCACAAATATTTGTAATTTAAAATGTACATTTTGTCCACCAAAACTATTTCCAAGCAAAACTATGGATTTAAAGTTTTTTGATAGATTAAACAGTGAAGTAAAAGAGTTTACAAATGAACTAGCTTATCATATAGTTGGGGATCCTTTGGTATTAACAAACTTAAATGACTATTTAGAAATAAGTAAAAAACACAATTTAAAAGTAAATATCACAACAACAGCAAATAATATATCGCAAAAGCACTACAAAGCACTAGAAAATAGCACTATAAAGCAAATAAACTTCTCACTAAATTCATATAATGCAAATTCACACAAAAAAACTTTAGAAGAGTATTTAAACCCAATTTTTGATTTTGTAAAATATGCACAAAGCATAAATCATGAATATTTTATAAACTTTAGAATTTGGAATTTGGATGATGAAAAAAGTGCAAAAGAGTTCAATAAAAAGGTTTTCGAAGCTATAAATGAGAAGTTTTCAATAAGCTTAAATATAGATGAGATTTATAAAGATAAACCAAAAAATATAAGAATTGATAGAAAACTTTTTATTAATTTTGATGAGTATTTTGTTTGGCCAAGCTTGAAAAATAACTTTGTAAGTTCTAGTGGTTTTTGCTATGGATTAAACTCACATTTTGGGATTTTGGCAAATGGAATAGTAGTTCCTTGTTGTTTAGATTTAGATGCAAGTATAAATTTAGGAAATGTTCACGAAAATAGCTTAAAAGAGATTTTAAATAATAAAAGAGCCAAAAATATGATAAATGGTTTTAAAAACAATATCTTAGTTGAAGAACTTTGTCAAAAATGTGAGTATAGAATAAGATTTGATAAAAAGGAAAAAAATGAATGAAGTTGAAATAATAAATAGAAGTATAAAAGACTTTTTTACAAGTAAAATTTTAAAATTATCTATAATTCCATTAATCTTAACAATGCTTATTTTATATATAATGTTTTTTTCTATGGCTAGTGTGGCAATTGATTTTATAAAGCATACAGCTGAAATTTCACAAGCAGGTGGAGAAGTTGTGTTAGATGAAAATGCACCTTTTTATATTACAGTTTTAACTTATATTGTAGTGTTTATTTTTAAATATTCTATCGTTTCTTGGTTGGCTGGGTTTTTGTTTTATACAATTGGTGCAATATTTGTTTTTAAACTTAGTGTAATTTTAACACTTTTAATAATTAGTTTTTTAACTCCACAAATTGTTGAAGTTTTACATAAAAAACACTATTCACACATAGAACTCAAACCCTTTGGAACTATCTCAAATGCAATTACAAATGCTTTAAAATCCCTTTTTATTATGGTTCTTTTATATATTTTATTTATTCCACTATATTTTATTCCATTAATAAATATTATTGCAGTTTTTTTCCCTTTATACTATTTTTTCCATAAATTATTAAACTTTGATGTAGGAAGTACGATATTAAGTAAAAATGAGTATAAGGCTATTTATAAAGAGAACTCTTTATCTTTTAGATTAAGAACATTAGCACTATATTTTATATCTATGATTCCATTTATTACACTTTTTGTTGTAGTTTTTTATGTAGTTTATCTAAGCCACGCCTATCTTTTAAGCTTAGAAAACTATTATAAAGATACAAAATTTCTAGAGCAAAAAAATCCAGAAATAATAGAGTAAACAGAGAGTAATAATGATAAAAGAGATAGAAAAAAGTATAATTAATGCAAATTTAGAGATTTTAGATTATTTTGAAAAATCTTTAAAAAAAGAGGACTTTTCATATAGTAATCAAATAGGATTTGGTGGAGATAATTCGTTAAAAATTGATTTGATTTTTGAAGATATTTTTATAAAAAATCTAAAAGATTTTGGAAATATTTTTAGTGAAGAGTGCGGGTTTATAGATTTTAAAAAAGAGTTTACTTTTATAATAGATCCACTTGATGGAAGTAATAATTTCTCTTCAAATATTCCATATTTTGGAACAAGTGTTGCAGTTAAAAAAGGTGAAGAGATAATTGCTGGATTTGTATGTAATTTAGCAAATAAAACTTTGGTTTACAGAGTTTTAGATGAAGATATAAAATATTTTTGTTTAAATAGCAAAAAATATATAGAAAAAATATTTTTAGAAGATTCAAAAGTTGCAATTTTTGAAAGAGCTTATGATTATCCAGAAGTTTCTAAAGTTTTAAAAGATAATAAAATAAAATTTAGATCTCTTGGTGCAACAGCACTATCTTTGGCAAATGCAAAAGATTATAAATTTGTGCTATTTATTGGTGATTTAAGAGAGTTTGATTTAGCTGCTGGAATGTTTATAAGTAAAGATTTATTTATATTAAAAGATAAAAATTCTCTTTTTCTTAGCAAATATGAGGATGTTTTTTTACACTTTAAAGAAATTATTAAAGATTTTTAGGTATAACTCCAAAACAAAAATAATATAGGAATGATAAATGGCTTTAATAATTATGGATGAATGTATTGCATGTGACGCTTGTAGAGAAGAGTGTCCAAATATGGCTATTGAAGAGGGAGATCCAGTTTATATTATAGATCCTGATCGCTGTACAGAGTGTGTTGGACACTATGAAGAGCCTCAATGCGTAGAGGTTTGCCCTGTTGATTGTATCATTTTAGATCCAGACAATGAAGAGACAATGGAAGAACTAAAATTCAAATATGAACAATTAATGGAAGAAGAAAACTAATATGTCAAAAATTACAACAATCATCGATATTGGGTCAAACTCAATGAGAATGGTTGTTCTAGAAAAATCTAGTCGTTTTGCTTTTAGTTTAATAAACGAAACGAAATCTAGAGTTAAAATTTCTGAAGGTTGCTATGAAAATGGCGGAAACCTTCAAGAAATTCCTATGCAAAGAACTTATGAATCTTTAAAATCTTTTTTAAATATCTCAAATGCACTTCAATCAAGAAAAATTCTTTGTGTTGCAACATCAGCCCTAAGAGATGCACCAAACTCTCAAGTTTTTTTATCAAGAGTTAAAAAAGAGCTTGGATTAAATATCAAAGTAATTAATGGTGAAAAAGAGGCATATTTTGGTGGAGTTGCTACATCAAACTTGCTTCATGATAGTGATTTTGTAACAGTTGATATTGGTGGTGGAAGTACAGAGTTCTGTTTTGTACAAAATAAAAAGATTGTAAAATCAATCTCACTAAATATTGGAACAGTTAGAATAAAAGAGCTTTATTTTAATAAAAATAACCTTGAAGGTGCAAAAGCATATATTTTAGAGAATTTAAAAAAGGTTTTAAATAGCGGAATAGAGATTCCACAAAAAGTTGTAGGAATTGGTGGAAGTATTAGAAATTTATCAAAAATGATAATGGACAAAAACCAATATCCACTAGATGCAATTCATGGATTTACATATAGTGTAAAAGAAGAGAAAAAACTTTTTTCAGATATTTTAGATGCTAGTTCACATGAAGATTTAGAGAAACTTGGAGTAAAAAAAGATAGATTTGATACTATAAAAGAGGGAACTTTTATTTTTAAAACTATACTTGATGAGTTAAATATCAAAAAAGTTGTAACTTCAGGTGTGGGGGTTCGAGAAGGTGTATATCTTACAGATCTATTAAGAAACCAAAATCATAGATTTCCACACAATTTTAATATAAGCGTGAAGAGTTTGCTTGATAGATTTGAACTAGATGCAAAGCAAAGTGCTTATTTTGGAAATAATGCAAAGAAAATTTTTGATAGTTTAAAACCACTTCATAACTTAGATGAAAAGTTTAAAACGCTTCTTCTTGTATCTTCAAAACTTCACTCAATTGGATCTAGTCTGAATTTCTATAAGAAAAATGATAATGCCTTTGATTTTATTTTAAATGGTTTGAATTATGATTTTTTACATAGTTCAAGAGTAATTGTTGCATACACAATCAAATTTTCAAAAAAATCACTACCAAAAGAGAAAGATATAGAGGCATTTAAAGAGCTTTTACCACCTTTAGAGACTATGCAATGGTTATCTTTTATGTTGGCACTTAATTTATGTATAAATCAAGACTATTCAAGACCTCAAGTTGAGTATATTTTGGAAGGAAATGTTTTAAAACTTGGTTTACCAAACAATTCATTTTTAATAAAATCATATATAGAAAAACTAGAGCTTCCAAAAGATTTAATTGTAGAGATTTTATAGTGAATAAAATAGCTATAATAAAGCTATCTGCCATGGGTGATATTATTCACTCAATGATAGTTTTAGATTTTATAAAACAAAAATATCCAAATATACAGATTGATTGGTTTGTTGAAAGTGCTTTTGCTGCTGTTTTAGAAAACAATCCAAATATCTCAAATATAATTAAACTAAATCTAAAATCAATAAAAAAATCCAAAAAAAATATCTTTTCACAACTAAAACTAGTAAGTGAGTATAAAAATAACAACTATGATTTAATAATAGATGCACAAGGTCTCATAAAATCAAGTATTGTTGCAAGAGTTTTGGGAAAAAATATTGCAGGTTTTTGTAAAAACTCAACTAGAGAAGGATTTGCTAGTTTTTTTTATTCAAAAAAAATAACTATAGATTATAAAGAAAATGTAATTGATAGAAATGCTTATTTGTTTTCAAAAGCTTTTGATTTAGATATAAAAAAAGATGATATTTTAAACAAAAAACCTTTTTTATACTATAAAAATGAAGATGAAATAATCTATGATTTTCTAGATATTAATAGAAAAAATATCTTATTGGTTATTGGCGCTAGTTGGAAGAGTAAAATTTATTCTAAAGAGAAGTTTGCTAAAATAGTAGATTCTATTGATGGAAATTTTTTAATAGTTTGGGGAAGTGAAGAGGAAAAAGAGATGGCAAACTACATATCTTTAAATTCAAAAGCCTTAGTTTTACCAAAAATAGATTTAAATAGTTTAAAAGCACTTGTTTCAAAAGTAGATTTAGTAATAGGAAATGACACAGGTCCCACTCATATGGCTTGGGCTTTAAATACGCCTAGTATTACAATTTTTGGAAATACTCCAGCATATAGAAACGCTTATGAAACGGCTATAAATAAAACTATAAAATCAGAAACAAAAGTAAATCCTTTGAAGCTAGATAAAAATGATTTCTCAATAAACACAATAGATGAACAAAAAATAGTGAAAATAGCAAAGGAACTTCTATATGTATAGAAAAATAAAAGATTATTTTAGACTCTTTTTATACAATATTTTTATGTTTCTATTTAAGATAACTCCAAATTTTATAATGAAAAATATTTTAAAATTTATGGCATTTTTTGCATATAAATTTAATAAAAAACATTTAAAAATTGCAAGAATAAATCTTGATTTAGTTTATAAAAATAGTATAAGTGAAGAAAGAAAAGAGGAAATTATATATAACTCTTATAAATCTTTGGTTTTTAATATGTATGAATTAATAGAAAATGAAAATATAAGTAAAGATAAACTTTTAAAAAAAGCAGATATTCTAAACAAAGAGATTATAGAAAAAGCATTTGAAGAAAATAGAAAAATAATCTATATAACAGCACATTATGGTGGTTGGGAGATAACTTTACCATATGTTGCACAGATGTTTGGAGAGATAGCTGTTGTAAATAGAAAGATGGATAACCCTTATTTACAAGAAAAGTATGCAAGGGCTAGAAGTAAAAACAAAATTACAATGCTTGAAAAAGAGAGTGCTGCAAAAGGTATGATAAAAGCTTTTAAGGATAATAAAAGTATAGCAGTTGTAATAGATCAGC
>CANRCH010000105.1 GCA_947629065.1 uncultured Aliarcobacter sp. | reverse complement strand
GGAAGAATTAAATTTTTTAGACTTATGGGGAAAGCAAGTTTTTTAAACCTTGAAGATGAAAGTGGATCTTTACAAGTTTATGTAGCACGTGATAATTTACCTGAAAACTTTTATAATGATATTTTTAAAAAATTTGTAGAAGTTGGAGATATTGTTGAAGTTAAAGGTTATCCATTTATTACAGGAAAAGGTGAGTTTTCACTTCTTGTTGAGGATTTAAAAATACTTACAAAAGCTATCTCTCCACTTCCTGAAAAATTCCATGGAATTCAAGACAAAGAGCTAAGATATAGACAAAGATATTTAGATTTAATTATGAATAGTGATGTTAGAAAAACTTTTCACACTAGAAGTAAAGTAATAAGTCTTACAAGAAGATTTTTTGAAGATAAAGGTTTTTTAGAGGTTGAAACTCCTATGATGCACCCAATTGCTGGAGGTGCTAACGCAAAACCATTTGTAACACATCATAATGCTTTGGGAATTGATAGATTTTTAAGAATTGCACCTGAATTATACTTAAAAAGATTAATAGTTGGTGGATTTGAAGCTGTTTTTGAAATAAACAGAAACTTTAGAAATGAAGGAATGGATGCAACTCATAACCCTGAATTTACATCAATTGAGTTTTACTGGGCATATAAAACTTATAAAGATTTAATCAAAATTACAAAAGAGTATTTTGAGTATTTATTTAAAAACTTAAATCTTCCTACAACTCTACCTTATGGTGATTTAGAAGTTGATTTTACTGATTTTCAAGAGATTCCTTTAGTTGAATCTTTATATAAAATTGGTGGCGTTCCGCAAGAAATTGTAAATGATAAAGAGAAAATCTTAGAGTTTTTAAAAGATAACAAACTTGAAGCAAAAGAAACTATGAATTTAGGACAACTTCAAGGTGAGCTTTTTGATGAGTTTGTAGAAAGCAAACTTATAAATCCTACATTTATTACTGAATACCCAGTTGAAATTTCACCACTTGCAAGAAGAAGTGATGAAAAACCTCATTTAACAGAGAGATTTGAGCTATTTATTGCAGGGCGTGAAATTGCAAATGCATTTAGTGAGTTAAATGACCCACTTGATCAATTAAGCAGATTTGAAGACCAAATGGCAGCAAAAGATAGTGGAGATGATGAAGCACACGAAATGGATGAAGATTTTGTAAATGCACTATCTTATGGAATGGCTCCAACAGCAGGGCAAGGAATAGGAATTGATAGACTTGTAATGATGCTTACAAATGAGCACTCTATTAGAGATGTTTTACTATTTCCAGCTATGAAACCTGTAAAACAAGAGATAGATTTACTAGCAGATACTGAAGAGACAGAATCAAAATAATAGGATTTTTTAAGGATATTTTATGCAAATAAGAGGAAATGAGTTTTTAAAGAAGGTTCAAGAAAGACAAGAACGAGAAGATTTGGAAAAAAGATTAAGAGAACTTCAAACTTCTAATACAAACTATATTGGCGAAGAACAACCAAATATTCAAGCTAATAATTTTCAACAAAATGAACCATTAAATAGCTATGAAAATAGTTTCCAAAACAACTTAAATCAAGTAAATGATCCAAATGAAAATGAGCTAGAAAATATAATGCTAAGTAAACCTTCTAGCTTTTCAAATGAAGATACTAAGAAAAAATATATTTTACTTGGAGTTGTTTTACTAGTTTTATTTTTACTTACGATTATTATTATTAGACTTCTTACAAGCGATTCTAGTCAAGAAGATAATTTTACTTCAAGACAAACAAATGATAGAACTCTAACTAAAGAGAGTAGTAAAATAGAAGAAGATTTCCAAAAACTAATAAATGAAAGAACAAGACAAGAAAGCCAAGGTGAGTCATTTTCTAGACAAAGTGCTGAAGAAAGATTAAATAATATGCAATCTGTTCAAGAAGATTCAACTACAAACAATCAAGCAAATGAAAATATAAGTGGAACAATATCTGATCAAGCAATAGATGAAACTATGAAAAAACTTGATGAAAAAAGAATTGCTGCTTTAGAAGAGCAAATAGTACCTGCAAAAGTTGAGAAAAAACCAGAGCCTGTAAGAGTAGAAAAAAAACCAGAGCCTACAAAAAGTGTAAAAGATTTAGTATCAAATACAAAATCATCAACTTCTTCAACAAATGCTCCAAATGGTTATTTTGTACAAGTTGGTGCTTTTTCAAAAAAACCATCAGATGCATTTATAAACTCAATTAGAAATGCTGGATTAAACTATACTATTTATCAACAAAATGTAAATGGAACACTATTTAACAAAGTTTTAATAGGTCCATATCCATCAAAAACAAATGCAAGTAACAGTGTAAATAGTATAAAAAATAGTCTGAATCTACAAAACGCACATGTAGTTAAATTTTAGGAAAGAAAATGGAATATTTTAGCAAACAACTATTTTTAGATGAATTTACACCTGTTTCAATTTATGAAAAAGTAAAAAATTTATATAAAAACGAGGTTACATTTTTATTTGAAAGTACAATAAACTCAAGTAATGATGGAAACTTTTCATATACTATTATAGGTGCAAGAGAGAGAGTTTGGTATGAAAATAGTGTTTGCTATTTTTTAAATGAAAATGGTGAAAAATCAATTGTAAATAGTAATCCACTACTTTTTTTAAAAGAGTATTATAAAAACTTCAATAAAGATAATTATAAGAAAATTTCAAGTGAGCTTGGAATTGGTCTTGTTGATGGTTTTATTGGAAATGTAGGATACGATATAGGAAAAGAGTTTGAACCTATTTTAAAAAAATCTATGAACTCTTTAGAAGATCAACTAAATATTCCTGATGTAGATTTAATTAGACCAAAAATAGTTTTAGCATACTCACATAAAACTTCAAAATTAACTATTCTTACTTTATTGAAAAATAAAAAAGATGACTTAGAAAAAATAGAACTTGAACTTTTAAAACCATACTCTTATACAGCTTTACAAAAAGCAACTTTACTTGATGAAGGAAAATTCAACTATACAAAAGAAGAGTTTTTCAAAATGATTGAAAAAGCAAAAGAAAAAATTGTAGAAGGGGATGTTTTCCAACTTTTAATGTCAAATAGATTTACACAAAAAGCTATTGTAGATCACTTTAGTTTTTATAGAGCATTAAGAAGTAAAAATCCAAGTCCATATCTATTTTTTCTTGAATTTGAAGAGTTCTCTATAGCTGGTTCTAGTCCTGAAGTTATGATTAGATTAGTTGATAATCGAATGCTTTTAAGACCAATTGCAGGAACAAGAAAAAGAGGAACTACTTTAGAAAAAGATTTAGAGATGGAAAAAGAGCTAATAAGTGATGAAAAAGAGAGATCTGAACACTTAATGCTTGTTGATCTTGGAAGAAATGATGTTGGTCGTGTGGCACGTGCTGGAACTGTAAAAGTAACTGAACTTATGAGAATTGAAAGATACTCTCATGTAATGCATATTGTAAGTGATGTGGAGGCCGTTTTAGATGAAAAATATGATATGTTTGATCTATTTATGGCAACTTTTACAGCAGGAACAATGACAGGAGCACCGAAAATAAAAGCTATGGAATTAATAGCACAATTTGAAGGAATTAAAAGAAACTTTTACTCTGGAAGTATTGCTTATTTTGGTTTTGATGGAAATATGGATAGTGCAATTACTATAAGAACTTCACTTCTTACAAAGGATAAAATAATTTTCCAAGCAGGTGCTGGAGTTGTTGCTGGTTCAAAAAATGAAGATGAGTATTTAGAAGTACAAAATAAACTAGCAGCAAATATAGCAACTCTAAAAGATTTATCATAAAAAACTAAAGGAAATAAAATGTTACTTGGAGTAAATATAGATCATATAGCAACACTAAGAGAAGCTAGAAAAATAAATGACCCAAATCCACTTGATGCACTTGGAGTTTGTAAACTTAGTGGTGCTGATCAAATCACAATTCACTTAAGAGAAGATAGAAGACACATTCATGACCTTGATGCAAAAGCTATAATTGAACAATCAAGTTTACCTGTAAATTTAGAGTGTTCAATAAATAGCGATATAATTGATATTGTTTGCAAATTAAAACCATTTCGTGCAACTTTAGTTCCTGAAAATAGAGATGAAGTTACAACAGAAGGTGGACTTGATTTAGAGAAAAACTTTAATAAAATTGATGCTGTTATTGAAAAATTAAAAGCGAATGATATTGAAGTTTCACTATTTATAGATCCAAATGAAAAATCAATTGAACTTGCAAATATGTTAGATGCTTCTTGGGTTGAGCTTCATACAGGAAGTTTTGCAAATATTTATGCCATGCTTTATACAAATTTAAAAAATACACAACATAGCATAAAAGAGCTAGAACTAAATAATATTGAGCTAAAAGAGAAGCTTGATAAAAGTTTAGAAGATATTAAAATTGCTGCAAATTTTGCAAAAAACCTAGACTTAAAAGTTGCAGCTGGGCACGGCTTAAACTATCAAAATGTAAAATTAATTACACCTATAAAAGAAATATGTGAACTAAATATTGGTCAAAGTATAGTTGCTAGATCTATATTCACAGGACTTTCATCAGCAATTATAGAGATGAAAGAACTAATTTCTAAATGAGAAAAATAGATGAATAGTCTTCCAAAAATTGCCATTAGTATTGGTGATTTAAATGGAGTTGGGATTGAAATTGCACTAAAATCTCATGAAGATATAAAAAAATATTGCAAACCTATATACTGCATAAATAGAAATTTACTAATTCAAGCATCAGATTTATTAAACCTTACTATTCCAGAAGATTTTACACTATTTGAAACTTTTGGAGATTTTATTATTAATCCTTCAACAAACTGTAAAAAAGCAGGTTTGTACTCTTATTTATCTTTTATGGATGCAATAAATCTTGCAAATATAAAAGATGTTGATGCAATTTGCACACTTCCAATTAATAAAGAGTCTTGGAGTATGGCAAATTTAAAATATAAAGGTCATACAGATTTATTGCGAGATTTTTATAATAAAGATGCAATTATGATGCTTGGATGTCCATCTATGTATGTAGCACTTTTTACAGAACATATTGCTTTAAAGAATGTTGCAAAAAGCATAAAAACTAAAAAACTAATACACTTTTTAAAAGATTTTCACTCTTGCACAAAAGCTTCAAAAGTTGCTGTATTAGCACTAAATCCACACGCAGGAGATAATGGAGTATTAGGAAATGAAGAGAAAAAAATAACAAAAGCTATAAACAAAACTAATAGTTTATTAAAAAATGAGATTTTCTTTGGTCCAAAAGTTCCAGATACAATTTTTAGTAAAAATGCAAGAAATGAGTATATATATTTTATAGCAATGTATCATGATCAAGGATTAGCACCACTAAAAGCACTACATTTTGATGAAAGCATAAATATAAGCCTAAATCTTCCAATAATAAGAACAAGTGTTGATCATGGAACTGCTTTTGATATAGCTTATAAAAACAAAAATCCAAACAATATTAGCTACTTAAATGCAATTAAAGAAGCTGCAAGATTAGCCAATGAAAATAGAAGATTGCTATGATATAAACTTCTCTAAAATAAACTTTTTGGAGAGAAAAGAGAAGATTAGTTCAAATAAAACTTTCATTTATGGAGCTTCTAAAGTAGGAAAAACCTATTTAATATTTGACTTCTTATCAAATTTTAAATCAAATGAGTATTTATATATAGATTTTTCTGATTTAAGAAATGAAGTTTTAGAAGATATTGAAAATCTACAAGATTTTATAGATAAAAAAGAGATAAAAACTTTGGTTTTAGAGAACTTTTCAAATGAGTTTTCTTTACCTAATTGTGAAAATATTGTTATTTCAAATGAAGAGAAAGTAGAATTTTTTGCACTAGAAAATTATGATTTCATCTATTTACAAGCTTTAGATTTTGAAGAGTATTTGTTGCACGATACAAAATCTCAAAATGAGACTCACAGTTTTAATAACTTTTTAAAATATGGAAA
>CANRCH010000104.1 GCA_947629065.1 uncultured Aliarcobacter sp. | reverse complement strand
CCATATATAGCAGAAGCACTAGATGTACCTGAACAAGTGCTTTTTGATGATAGTAGTAGGGCTAGGAAAAACTATTTAAAACATATTCTAAAAGATATTTCAAATGAAGAAAAAGAGTTAATAAAAGAAAAAATTTGCCCTGAATCAAAGGCAAAAATAGAGATTCCAAAAGATAGATTTCACGCTATAAATGACCTACTTATATATGCACCTGAGATTTTTCTTGCAAATTTAGAAAATACTCTAAAAGAGTATAAAGATTTGACTTTGAAGTTTAAGAAATAGTTCAACTATTTAAAATATCTTCTACTATTTTTTTAGCTCCATTTGGATTTATGCTAGTTTTTAATCTTGTGCTAATATCTTCTAAATTACAATCTAAGCACTCTAAAAAGTAATCAATACTTAGCTCATCTTCATTTTGTAAAAAGCATAGGTTTTGTTCAACTAGTGCTTTTGCATTAAAGTATTGGTGGTTACTTGCTGCATATTTATATGGTATAAAAAATGTTGGAAGATTGTTTGCACAAATTTCAAATAGTGTTGAAGCACCTGCCCTGCTTACAGAAAAATCGCACTCATTCATTTTTTCTACGAAATCTTTTGTAAAATCAAAAACATCAGCTTTTATTCCTAGTTTTTCGTACTCTTCATGCACTCTATTTAAATCACTTCTTCCAGCTTGATGAACTATTTTTATTACTCTTTCATTTAAAAAAGGAGCTACTTTTAAAGCAAAATCATTTATAGCTTTTGCCCCTTGAGATCCACCAAAAAAACCAATAGTTTTAAGCTTGGTTCTTACTCTTGATTTTTGGAAAAACTCATCTTTAACTGGATAATCCTTTATAGATGAAAAATCGTGAAAAGATGAGTAAACTTTTGTTGCATACTTCATAGTTTTTAAATTTAATGATCCCATTTTTGAGTTTTGTTCGTGGATGAAAAATTTACAATCTCTTTTTAATATTGCAGCAAATGATGCACTTGCAGCTGAAAATCCACCAACACTTACAACAATATTAACTCTATTTTGTCTTAAAATTTTAAGACAAAAAAGTGCTTTTTTAAATATATTTAAAAGTGAAAAAATTTTGCTAAATCCACTTTTATTTACAACTCCACTTGTTTCTAAAAATATAGCCTCTTTTAATCTATTGTCGTTTTCAAACCAAGATTTATCTTGTCCACTTGTACTTCCAATATAGATTACTTCAAAGCCTTTTGCTTTAAACTCATCAATAAATACATCTGCAATTTTTAGATGCCCACCTGTTCCACCACCTGTTATTACAATGTTTTTACTCAAGAATCTTTCCTTTTTAAATCAAGAATTGTACTTCTACTAATAGATAAAACCAATCCAACAGCAATTGACATAGCAAGCATAGAAGAACCCCCATAAGATAAAAATGGAACGGCAATTCCTTTGATTGGTGCCATTCCAGAGATTCCATAAGAGTTAATAATAAATGCAACAACAATCATAAGTGCAACACTTACACTAAATAGATGAAATATTTGGTTTTCAACTCTTCTACTAATTTTAAAAATTCTCCAAATTATTAAAATAACTATAAAAGCAATAAACATTAAACCCAAATATCCCAACTCTTCAGTAATTCCAGCTAGTACAAAGTCTGTGTGCACTTCAGATAAAAATCCTAGTTTTATATCTCCAAGCCCTACTCCTTGCCCTAAAAATCCACCATTACTAATAGCTCTTAAAGAGTAAGAAACTTGATAAGGTTCAGGTAAATCATCTATTCTTAAAAATGGTTCTAGGGATGATGGAAGTATTGCTAAAATTGTATCTTGAACCATAGACCACCAAGAGTGAATCCTTTGAATCCTATGAGGTGCTGCTATAATTAAACCTATAAATCCAACAACTGCTAATACTCCAAGTACAATTAATATTTTTATAGATCTATTTGCAAAAATAATCAAACTTAATAATATAGCCCCCAAAAGCACAACTTGTCCTAAATCTTTTTGTAAAAATGCAATTACAAAAACAACTACAAAAAAGAATATAAAATATGGTGCAAGTAATACAGTATCTCCAATAAGCCCTTGTTTTGGTTTATTTAAGATTTTTCTATTAAAAGACCAAGCTATAAAATATACAAAACCGATTTTAAAAAATTCAACAGGTGAAAGAGAAAATCCAGGAAGCCTAATCCACCTATTTGCACCCCCTGATTCTGTAACTAATGCTGCTGGTAAAATTGGCATTGCTAACATTAAAAGAAAAAATATTACAAAAAAACTCATTGCTACTTTTTGTACTATTTTTTCTGGGTCTGTTCTTGCTAAAAACCACATTATAAAAATTGATAATATTCCAACACCTAGTTGTCTTATAAAGAAATGGTGATTTGAGTATCCAAAAAACTCTACAGTATAAACTGTAAGAGAGTAAGAGAATATAATGCTCATAATTACTAAAACTGACACTAAAATAAACAGTATATAGTCAGCATCGTGTAAAGTTGAGACTTGATTGCTTGATTTAATATTACTTTTGCTAAAATTCATACTCTATTATATAATATTATGGATAAATATGTCATCAAAAAAATTCTTAACGATAGATAATACAAAAAAAATTATAATACTTTTTGCATTTATTTTACTTTTTATCTCCGTTTTACTTTTTTCAGTATTTAGAACTATTTCTGAAAAAAAACACAATATTAACCTAAATTCTACAAAAAAAGAACTAGCTGTTAGAGGTGATATTATAAGTGAAGATAATTTTAAAATATCTTCATCTAAAAAACTATATCGTGCAGAAATTGATACAAGATATTTGGATCCTGCAAAAATTGATCTATTTGTAAGCCTTTTTTCAATCTATAGTGGAGTTGATTCAAAAACAATTTTAACAAAATTAAAAGAGGCAGAAAAATCTCCTGGAAATTTAGTTTTATCTTATAGCATAGATTCAAGATCAGCAAAAAATCTAAAAGAACTCGATTTTAAACTAAGACAACTAGGAGTTTTTACTGCTAGAATGCAAAATGGTGCAAGACTAATAAGAGGGCTTAGTATTAGTGAAAGTGGTGAAAAAAGGGTTTTTCCTTATGAAAAAATATTAACTCCAGTTGTTGGATATATCTCTAAATTTGAAGCTGAAAATGGCAAAACAAAAGTAAATGGTGTAAAAGGTCTTGAAAGGTTTTATAACACATATTTAAATGATGTAAAAGATGGTGTTTTAAGAGGTCAAAGAGATGTTATTTCATATATTAATTTTGATAAAAACTCTGAAATGACTCAAAGAGTTGATGGTGCAACTTTAAGACTAAATATTCCATTAAAACTACAAAAAAACAATGAAACAACTCTTGATATGCATAAAAAGAAATTAAGTGCAGATGAGATAATTGTAGCAATTATGGATAATCACACTGGAAAAATCATAACTATGGCATCTTCAAATAGATTTAATCCAGAAAGAATAAAGCAAGAGGATATCCCAAATCTAAATGTAAATGCTATTGAGTATCAGTTTGAACCAGGAAGTGTTGTAAAACCAATCTCCATTGCACTTGCTATGGATAAAGGAAGAATCAAAAAAAATGAACAGTTCCCAGCATATAATGCAGGTGGTGGGAAAGGTCAATATACTCTTGGAAGATTTAAAATAAAAGATGACCATGTATTTAAAAAATCTTATCTTAGTTTAGATGATATTGTTATATTCTCTTCAAATATTGGAACTTTACAAATTGCACAAAGATTAACAGGACCTGAATTTTATGAAGGTATGAAAAGATTTGGATTTACTAGAAAAACAGGAATTGATTTACCTTATGAAAAAAAAGGTCTAATGCCAAAAGTTTGGCAATTTGCAGCAAATGATAAAGCAAAAAAAGATAATGTTTTTAAAGCAACTGTATCTTATGGTCAAGGAATGACCTCAACTTTTATACAATTAATCAAAGCATATTCTGCATTTAATAACGATGGAGTTATGGTAACTCCAAGAATTGTTGATCATATTACTTATGATGGGCAAAAATATAAGCCTTTTGATGATCAACCTGAAAAAGTAATCTCAAAAGAGGTTGCAAATGAGATGAAAAGAATGCTTGTAAGAACTGTTGATGAAGGAACAGGAAGAAGTGCTAGAATTGATGGGCTTGAAATTGGTGGGAAAACAGGAACTGCACAAATAGCCCAAGGTGGAAAATATCTAAAAAAATATATTTCATCTTTTATTGGTTTTGTAAATGATGAAAAAGGAAACTCATATACAATTGGTGTAACTGTATTTAATCCAAACTCAACAGGAACATATTGGTACTATTATTATGCTTCACAATCAGCTGTTCCTGTGTTTAAAGAGGTTATTCAAAACCTTGTAAAATTAAACTATCTTTTTCCAAAAGAAGATATAATCACACAAAAAAATTAAAGGATAAAAATGTTTAGATTTAAAAAAGATTTAAAAGAGTATGACTACACAAAAGAAGAGTTAGAAAAGTTCAAATATGCAAAAATATCTACAAGCAAAGGTGATATTTTTATAGAACTTTTCTATAACGAAACTCCAAATACAGTTGCAAACTTCGTAACTTTAGCAAATGAAGGTTTTTATAATAATTTAAATTTCCATAGAGTAATTGCTGGATTTATGGCACAAGGTGGATGTCCAGATGGAACTGGTGCTGGAGGTCCTGAGTGGGCAATCAAATGTGAAGTAGATGCAGACAAACAAGTACACAATAAAGGTAGCTTATCAATGGCTCACGCAGGAAGAGATACAGGTGGAAGCCAATTTTTTATCTGTTTTGTTCCATGTCCACACCTAGATGGAAATCACACTGTATTTGGTGCAATAAATGAAAATGATGATGAAAGCTTTGAAGTTTTAGATAGTATTAGACAATATGATGATATTTTATCTATTGAGATTTTAGAATCAAAATAATTTTTTAGAAATATATATTCACAAACCCTACTTATTCAGTAGGGTTTTCTTCATTTGCAGAATCTATTTTGCTATTTAAATACTCTTTAAAAGTGTTAAAATCATCTCTTTGCTGATACTCTTCAACTAAACCTACTAAATAATCAACCACTTTTACAGCAGTTACTTTTACACCTATTTTTTGTGCCAAAGTACTTGAAGTTCCTTGAAGATTTCCACCAAAAAATATCTCATAACCCTCAACTCTATCTCCATTTTCATCTCTCATTAAACAACCCATTAGCCCAATATCCGAAATTTGTGGCTGAGAACAAGCGTGTGTACAACCTGAAAATGCTATAGTTATCTCTTCATCAAAATCTTTGATTTTTTCTTCTAAAATATCTGCTATTCCTCTTACATACTCTTTTGTTTCAGTTATTCCAAATTTACAGAACTCTTTTCCTGTACATGATTGTAGTCTTGCTTTAAAAGTGCTATTTTTATATGGGAAGCCTAAAGCCTCAACTTCAGAAGCAATATTTTCTACAAAATCTTTATCTATATCATAAATTAAAAAGTTTTGAGTAGCTGTAAGTGCAACACCACCAACTCCATATTTTTTACAAATTTCATATATTTTTACCAGTTTTTCACCTTCAACTCTTCCAGCATTTGTAGCAAATCCTATATAAAACTTTCCATTTGATTGAGCATTTATTCCAAAGTGATTTCTTTTTTCACTAGGAGTTATATTTGGTTCATCAAAGCCATCTTGAAGCGTATAGCCAATCTCTTTTTCTATTTCATCTACAAACTTAAGAACTCCCCAATCATTTAAAAGGTGTCGTACTCTTGCTTTACTTCTACTATCTCTATTTCCATTATCTCTAAAGATATTTGCAACTGCAACTGCAATATCTCGTACTTGCTCTTTTTTTGCATATTTATTTATTCTTGTTGCAATTTGTTTTGATTTAGATAATCCCCCACCTAAAGTTATATCAAACAATACTTCACCATCTTTTGTCTTAAATGCTGTAAAAGCTAAATCTTGAATTTCATGATTTGCACAGTGACTTCCACAACCACTTACACCCATTTTATATTTTCGTGGAAAGTTACAAAATTCATCATCGTGTTTATCAAAATAACTATCTACATCTTTTAAAATCTCTCGTACATCATAAATCTCATTTTCATCAATGCCACTAACTG
>CANRCH010000103.1 GCA_947629065.1 uncultured Aliarcobacter sp. | reverse complement strand
AAGATTTATTAAATGAAGGTGTTGCAAAAGGTTATACAGACCCTGATAATACTTTAA
The DNA here is from genome assembly GCA_947629065.1 of uncultured Aliarcobacter sp. Classification (GTDB taxonomy): domain Bacteria; phylum Campylobacterota; class Campylobacteria; order Campylobacterales; family Arcobacteraceae; genus Aliarcobacter. The sequence goes on along the minus strand of CANRCH010000103.1, from coordinate 6,151 downwards.
GATTTTCAGTTGTAAGTGACCCAGCTGGAAAAAGATTAAACACAAAAAATAACACTCCTGCAGTTATTCATACAAGTGTAGATAACTCTGATAAAATTGAAATTACAGTTGCTGCAAAAGGTGGAGGAAGTGAAAATAAATCTAAATTCACTGTTTTAAACCCAAGTGATAGCGTATATGACTGGGTAATGGCAAATGTACAACAAATGGGTGCTGGATGGTGTCCTCCTGGTATTTTAGGAATTGGAATTGGTGGAAATCCAGAAAAAGCAATGTTACTTGCAAAAGAGTCATTAATGGATCATATTGATATTCATGAATTAAAAGCAAGAGGTCCTCAAAATGCTATTGAAGAATTAAGACTAAAACTTTATGAAGATATAAATAAACTAGGAATTGGAGCACAAGGACTTGGTGGATTAACTACTGTTTTAGATGTTAAAATTTTAGATTACCCATGTCACGCTGCTTCTTTACCTGTTGCTATGATTCCAAACTGTGCAGCAACTAGACATATTCACTTCACACTTGATGGAAATGGTGTTGCAAAATTTGATAAGCCTGATTTAGATTTATGGCCAGATTTAGAACTTCCAATGGATACAATCAAAAGAGTAAATATTGAAGATTTAACTCAAGAGAACCTATCTCAATTTAAATCAGGAGATACTCTTTTACTATCTGGAAAAATTTTAACAGCTAGAGATGCTGCTCATAAAAAAATAGTTGAGTACAAAAATGCAGGGAAACCTCTTCCAAATGGTGTTGATTTAAGAGATAAATTTATCTACTATGTAGGACCTGTTGATCCAGTTAAAGGTGAAGTTGTAGGACCTGCCGGACCAACAACAGCTACAAGAATGGATAAGTTTACAAAAGATATGATGGAAATTGGAATTATGGGAATGATTGGAAAAGGTGAAAGACTTCAACCAACAATTGACCTAATAAAAGAGTACAAATCTATCTACTTAATTGCAACTGGTGGGGCTGCTTATTTAATCGCTCAATCAATTAAAGGTGCAAAAACTTTAGCTTTTGAAGAGCTTGGAATGGAAGCTATTTATGAGTTTGAAGTAAAAGATATGCCAGTTACTGTTGCAGTTGATACAGAAGGAAACTCTATTCATACAACTGGACCTGCTAAATGGAGATCAATTAAATAATTTACAAAAGGCACTTGCCTTTTGTAAAACTTAAACTTTACTTACATACTTAAATTATATTCATTTTTTGACTTTTTTACACTAATTATTTTGCTATTATTTTCTCTTAAAAAAAATTACGGATTTATATTATGAATTTATTAGAAGATTTAAAAGATTATTTAGGATTTGCAGTTGCTGGAAACTTTGCTGGACACTTAAGTGAAGCTGGAGAGGCTGATGAGTTTAGTGTTATTAAAACTGTAGAAAAAGATGCACCTAAAGGTATGTTTCCTTTTTATATTAAAGGACATAATAGTTTTTTAGGTACTTATCCTATTTGTGATGAAATTATTGCTACTCACGGAAGAGAAGATGATAAAATTCAAGTTGAAGCTGAAGTTGCTTTGATTTGTGATTTTGTATATGAAAATGACAAAGTTATAGATATTGTTCCAAAATATTTTGCTGCTTTTAATGACTGCTCTTTAAGATTTCAAGATGGAAATAAACTAAGCACTAAGAAAAATTGGGGTGAAAGAACAAAAGGGATAAGCCAAGATTTAATTCCTATTGATGATTTTAGTGAAAAAGGAATTTTAGGAAAATATCATATTTCATCTTTTATAAAAAGAGATGGAATAGTATATGATTATGGAACTACAAGTGCTGTAAAATCATACTCTTACTTTTTTTTAAAACTAAAATATTGGATGATAGAGACTCTAAATTTACAAGAAGATTGTGGACCACTTGAAGAGCTAACGCAGTTTCTAAAAGTTGCAGGAAAAGATGCAAAAGGTATTTTAATAGCTGCAGGTGCAACAGCGTATACAGATTTTGGTAAGAAAAATTTCTTACAAAAAGATGATGAGATTTTTGTATATGTTTACAATGCCCACGCACATAGTTTCCAAGATATTATGAATGATATGTGTGGAATGGATACTTTTTTAGGACAATGTTCAAAACTTCATCAGATAGTTCAATAAAAAACTATGCTAAGAACTAGGCTAAAGCCTAGTTTCCAAAATATTATAAATGGATATGTACGGAATGGTAATTGTAGGTTTCTCCTAAAAAACCTACAATTAAAAAGAAAAGAAAGTCCAAATATATATTGGAATGAAAATAAAATAGCTTTTTTTAATTCCCAAATGTCGCCAATACTTGTAAATATTTTAGAAGTTTACATTCATAGCGAAATTATATCTTCTACCATCAAGAGTAATTCCATAATCTGCATTTGTAATTTCTTTATTTGCAACATTATAAACACCAGCTTTAAAGCTTAAATCTTTTGTAGCTTTATAAACAAGACCTAAATCTATTGTACTATAAGCTGGAGTTTCAGGTTTTACTTGTGTACCATGGTCAAAAGTCAAATAATCTGATGACTTTCCTCTATAGTTCCATTGTCCCCATATATTCCATTTAGCTGTTGGTTGATAATCCAAAGTAACATTAAGCATATGTTTTGGCATTTTATTTAAAGGTTTTCCTGAAAAATCTATTTCATCAGCTTGTCCCTTATTAAATATACCCTCTTTAATTTCAGATGTTGTATAAGTATAGCTCATACCTGATTGTAAATTTTCTAATATATCATAACTAATTGCTAACTCTACACCTTTCATTGTGGCATCTGCAAGATTTTCATATTTATTTACAAAATTTCTATTTCCTAAAATATCCCATTGTTCGCAACCTACTTTACTTGTTCCAACAGTAGTAGGAGTACAAATTCTATTTGCTGCAATTCTATTTTTATAATCTGTTTGAAATAAAACAACACTTCCTGTTAGTGCAACATCAGGATTTTCATAATGAACTCCAGCTTCATAGTTTACAGATTTTTCAGGTTCTAAATCTGGATTTCCTAACCATATTCCACTTCCATAAGGTTGTGCCCAACCTTCAGTAGCAGATGTAAGAGTTGGTTGAGAATATCCTGTTGTAACTCCACCTTTTAATGTCCAATTATCAGTTAAATGATACACCCCATAAATTCTAGGAGATAAATGCCCACCAAATAACTCATCTTTGTTATATCTAAGTCCAGTTGTAATAGCTAAATCTTTAAGAACACTCCACTCAGCTTCAGCAAAAATAGCTGCTAACCATCTATCTATTTTTTTTAATCCTGTTTTAGCAGCTAAAGTTTGACCTGCATCTTTAAACTCTTCTGTTTTATATTGTCCACCAAAAGTTATAATATGCTCACCTAAAGCATAAGTTGTTTTATTATCAAAAATATTATTATTCTCAATTATATCTCTATCTGATGTTACACCCTCTTTGTTTGTCTCTTCTGCTTGATAGTATGTACTAGTTGTAAAATTTCCATATCTTCCATCATGAGCAATAGTATATAAATCTTTTGTATAAGGAGATGTATTTGATACAGTTGGTGTAGTTGTTGGTGCTAAGATTGTTTTTTGCTCTGAATACTTATATTCTGCACTTATATCATTATCATCATTTGGAGTAAGTATTAGTTTTCCACCAATATTTTTATTTTCTCTACCATTTACTGCTGTTGTTGCATTTGGATTTGTAGCTGTTGGGCTTGGTCGTATTCCTCCACCATCTTTTTTAGTAAGTGAAGCATTTAACTGTAAAGCTAAAAGATTATCTATTAAAGGTCCTTGTGCAAAAACATTTGTTGCTAGTTTATTATCACCTACTTTATTTTCTGAATCAGGAGTTAGATATTCAACATTGAAACTTCCTGTCCACTCTTTTGTAGATTTTTTTGTGATGATATTTATAACCCCACCTAAAGCATTTCCACCATAAAGTGAAGATGCAGGACCTCTTACTATTTCTATTCTTTCAATCATAGACATTGGTGGTAACATATTGTTTAAACCATTTGCTTGTCCTGCAGTTCCTGCTGCTCTACCAAAGTTTCTTCCATTAGTTAATGGTTTTCCATCTACTAAATATAGTGTTTCTGTTACAGCCATACCTCTAATTGAAATACCTTCTGACTCACTACTAGAACCATATTCACTATTGATATATACACCTGGTACATTTTTGATAGCATCTGTTATGCTTGTATACGATTTTTCATTTAGTTTTTCAGCAGTTAATACTGTGATTGAAGCGGAAGCATCTTTTACAAGTTGCTCATGTCCTGAAGCTGTTGTAACTTTTATTTCATCAAGTTTTGTAGTTTCATTTGCGTTAAGAAGAGTTACCCCACCAAGTAGTAGTGTTGCAACACTAATTGCCATTTTGTTTTTCATATTTTTCCTTTATTTTTTATTTATTATTCGAATAAGTTCTAAATTACTCCATAAGAAGTAATTAATAATCATTATTAATATTAATAAAATACGAACGGAATATTAATAGGAATAATCTTAGAGTTTTCTTAGGTAGATATTTTTATTTATAAAAGCAGTTTAATAAGGGATTACTTATTACTTTTAATCTTATTTTATATATAATTTAAAATAAATTTAAAAGGACGCTTATGTTAAAAGAGTTTAAGAAATTTCTAATCTCTGGAAATGTTGTAGATATGGCTGTAGGATTTATATTTGGAGCTGCATTTGCAACATTTGTAAAATCTATGGTAGAAAATGTTGTGATGCCTCCAATTGGGCTACTTTTAGGAAAAGTTGATTTCTCTCAACTATTTATTCCTCTTGATGGTAACTCTTATGCAACACTTGTAGCTCTTGAAGAAGCTGGAGCTCCTGCTATTAAATATGGTGCATTTATGAATGATGCAATTTCATTTGTAATTTTAGGATTTGTTGTATTTATGTTTATCAAAGGGTATAACAAACTAAAAGGTGCAGAAGAAGCTGCACCTGCAACTACAAAAGTTTGTACAGATTGTGCAATGGAGATTCCAATTGCTGCAAAAAAATGTGGACACTGCCAAAACACTGCTGTATAAAAATCAAGAGTTTTTACTCTTGATTTATCTTGTTTCTTAACTATTTTATCTTTCTTGACTAAGGTTAATCATTTTAATTCAAATATTTCCTAAAATTCAATTTTAATTACAAGGAGTTTATTATGAATAAAATTGAAGTAAATGGCTCAAGTGTAGATTTTTTTGAATATATTGAAAATGGAATTAAATATTACTACTTTGACTCAAGTATGACTCCACCACCTGAACCTATGGTAAATGCAATGGCTGGTTTACAACTATTAAAAAATGGTGAAAAACTTGTAATGATAAATCACAAATCCCCAGCTGGACTTTTTCCTAAAATTGCAGATAATTTTGATTTTGTTGAAGAAGATTTTGAAGATGGAAAAGTTAAAGTAACTTTTACAAAAAAATGAAAATTTCACAACAATTTGCACCACCATTTAAATTAATTGCACCATTTTTTATATCTGCAATTATTGTTTTTATTCTATGTTCTCTATTTTTATTTAACATAGATTTAAACTCTATAAATTCGCAAAACCTTGATATTTTAGCCTTTGTACATCTGTTTTTACTAGGTTTTGCTATGATGACAATATTTGGTGCAATGGCTCAACTTGTACCTGTAATTTTAGAAGTTGAACATTTTGCAGTTGAGCTATATTATGCTGTTTATCCACTACTTTTTATAGGTACCATTTTAATGGTAATTGGTTTTTATAGCTACCCTATTTTGCTATCTTATGGTGGATTAATTACATTTATATCTTTTTTAATATTTATTTGCGAAACCTTTTTAACACTTTTTAAAGTAAAAAAAATCAAATTTATCTCTTTAATTGTGCTTTTTGCAAATCTTTTTCTATTTTTTGGGGTTATTGTTGGTTTTTTAATGGCACTAGCTTATGGTGGATTTATTAATATTGATTTAGATTCTTGGTTAAAAGTGCATATTTATTTTGTACTTTTTGGATATGTTGGCTTTACAATTATGGGGCTTTCTTATGTTTTGATTCCTATGTTTTGGCTATCTCATGGATTTGATGATAGATATTTAAAATATGCATTAATAATTTTAGCAACTTGTGTTATAGCTTTGTTTTTT
>CANRCH010000102.1 GCA_947629065.1 uncultured Aliarcobacter sp. | reverse complement strand
GATTTTACAGCAATAATCGATCTATTAAGAGATGTGACTGGAAAACTACTTGGTTTTAGGTGCGAAAGTTAAGTTATTTATTATATATTCTTTTCAACTCTTCTTTTTAACTCTTCATTCATAGCTTCAAAACCTTTTTTAGTGTTTAATATAGTTTTTCCAAAAAATGGTATTAAAACTCCACTAAATTTTTCACCTTGAATAAAAGTACAAGTTCCATCACTATTCTCTTTTATTAAAAAATAGTGTTCTCCATCAAATATCCCACCTAAAAATATTTTACCAAACCATCTTAACTCTTTGTTTTCTTTACATTCTAAAACTGTTGGTTTAAAAATCATAGTTTTTTCATCTATTTTTACTACAATCTTTAAAGTTTTATTTTTTCCTAACTCTCCACTAATATCAATAATAGATGGATTCCAATTTTTATACTCATTAAAATTTGTAAGTTCTTGCCAAATTTTATTTGCTGTTGCTGATATTTTTATAGATGTTTCTATCTCATTTTTAAACATATTAATCCTTTGTAATTTAAATTTTATCAACTCTTTACTAAATAATTATAAAAATAAAAAATTCTCTAAATAATTTCTTATTTTAGGAATATTATCTTTTCTGCAAATCATACAAGTTGGTACAATTTGATAATTTTTATCTAAATCAACTATATTTACTCTATCTTCATATTTTAATTTTTTTATTATTCTCATAGGAAGAATTGATTTTCCTATACCAGCTTCAATACATCCTAAAATTGTTTCATAACTAGCAAATTCTAATTTTTTATCAATTTGTATGTTAAAGGTTTTAAAATATTCTTGTGCAAATAAACTATATGCACACCCTTTTTTAAAACTCAAAAATATATTATTTGATATATCCTTATTTTTTGATTCTACTAAAACCATTTTTTCTTCAATTTTATTTAAAATTATAAATTCTTCTTCAGAAGGAATACCACTAATAAAGCCTATGTCAATTTTATATTCATTTAGCATTTTTTTTATATCTTCTGTTGTATTTGTGATTAATTCAAGTTCTATTTTTGGGAAATCTTTATGTATTTTTATTAAAAAATCTACAATATTTATTATTGCATTTGCTTCAGTTGAAGCAACTTTTAAATTTTGTTCAAATAGAACATTTTTCATATCTAATATTGCTAAATCTAGGCTTTTTATAATATTTATTGCATGAATATAAAGTTTTTCTCCTTCTTTTGTCAATATAACTCCAGATGGGACTCTATGAAAAAGTTTACAATCGAGTTTTTTCTCAAGTTGTTGAATTTTTGTTGTGATATTTGATTGTGCTGATTTTAGCTTATTAGCTGCTTTTGAAATACTTTGTTTATTCGCAACTGTAATAAATACTCTTAAAATTTCTGAATCCATAATTACTTCCTATATATTTTTTATATATCTGTTATTCATATATAATATTTGACATAATATCATTTTTATAGATAATATGTCAAAAAATTCAAAGGTGAGAAAATGATTTTATTAGACAAAAATTCAAATAAAGCGATTATTTTAGCAGGGATAATATCTATAATAATTGGTGTAGGAGTTGCAAGATTTTCTTTTACATCTTTATTGCCTTTGATGTTGGAAAATTCAATTAATATAAAATTTGCTGGATTTTTAGCTTCTTTAAATTATATTGGATACCTAATTGGAGCATTGTTTGCTATTTTCATCAAAGATATTCAAAGTAAAATAAAATTCTTTAGAGTTGGACTTTTTATATCTATCTTAAGCACTTTGGTTTTGGGATTAACTTCAAATGAAATTGTATGGATTTTGTCAAGATTTTTGGCTGGATTTGGTACTGCTATGATACTTGTAGTTTGTTCTTCTATTGTTATGTCAAAACTAAATTTAGAAGATAAAACAAAAACTATGGGAATATATTTCTCTGGAGTTGGTTTTTCTATTGTAATTACAGATTTAATAATAAAAACAATAAATATAAACCAAAATTTATGGCAAAGTTCTTGGTTGATACTTGCTATTTTTGGACTAATATGTTCAATTTATCCTATTTATATTTTAAATATAGATAAAAAAATAGATACTCAAATAGTAAAACACAAAATTGAAAAAAGTATGTTTTCTACATTTATTTTAATTCTGACTTTTGCATATTTTTGTGAGGGTATTGGGTTCGTTGTTCAAGCAACATTTTTACCTGATATTATCAATAGAATTGAAGGATTAGAAGGTTATGGTAGTTTAACATGGCTTTTTGTCGGACTTGCTGGTATTCCTTCTAGTATAATTTGGATGAAGTTAGCTCATAAATATGGAAGCGTAAATATGATTATTTTAGCTTTGTTTATTCAAATTGTCGGAATACTTATTCCAACATTCTCAAACAGCCTAGTATTAAATCTTTTATCAGGAGTTTTATATGGTATTACATTTATAGGCTTAGTGGCTTTATTTATGAATTTAGGTGGCAAATTATCTGCTAAAAATCCAGTTGTCCTTATGGGATTAATCACTAGTGCATATAGTTTAGGAATGGTTATAGCTCCGCTTTATTGTGTAGCTTTATATGAAAAATTCAATTCTTATGATTATTCTTTATATTTAACAGCAATAATTGTTTTTATTGGAGCATTATCACTAATATATGCAAAAAAATTAAAAATAGTACAGGAGTAAAAATGCCAGTTATAAATATTAAAATGACACATGAAGATGGTGGAGCTACAAAAGAGCAAAAAGAAAAATTAATTGATGGTATAACAAAACTGTTTGCGGGTACTTTTAATGGTAGAGGTGCAAAAAGTGCAGTTGTAATTATTGAAGAACTACCTACTGATAATTACGGAATTGGTGGGAAAAGTATTACTCAAATTAGAACTAATAATTAGGTAAAAAACAAAGAGCTAAATTAAAAAAATATAGATTTAAGTTAGCTCTTATAGTGTTTAAAATTACTTTCTTAGCTTAAAAAAAGGAATAAAATTCCTTATTTTTTCGGTCTAAAAGCTTTTATAACTTCCTCATTTGTTTCTAAATATGGACCTTCCATAATATCTATGCAATATGGAATAGCTGGGAAAACTGCATCAAGGCACTCTCTTATAGATTTTGGTTTACCTGGAAGATTTACAATTAAAGAACTTCCTCTAAGCCCTGCTGTTTGTCTTGAAAGAATTGCAGTTGGAACATATTGTAAGCTTACACTTCTCATAAGTTCACCAAATCCTGGCATCATTCTATCGCATACAGATTCTGTTGCTTCTGGAGTTACATCTCTTAATGCAGGTCCAGTACCTCCTGTTGTTACAACTAAACAGCACTTTTCGTTATCCACTAAATCTTTTAAAGTGCTTTCAATTAACTCTTTTTCATCGCTAATACATCTATAAACTGGCTCAAAAGGAGATTTTAAATAATCTTTCAAAGTATCAATAATAGCTTGTCCTGATATATCTTCATACTCTCCAATACTTGCTCTATCACTTGTTGTTACAATTCCAATTTTTGCTATATTTTTATTCATAATAAATGTCCTTTATCTTTAAAATAATATACTGTTGCAAAGTTTTTAAAAAACTCTTTTGCCACATTTGATTCAATAATTAAATCTTTTTCACCTAAAAAAACCTCTATTTTCACACCTTTATCTATAAGTTTTTTTAGTTTTTCCTCTTCCCATATATACTCCAAAAGCTCTTTTAACTCAAAAGCAGTTCCTGTTTTTATATATTTATCTATATTTTTTGTATCTTTATCTTTATAGTTTGGTGATTTCACATTTTTCAAAAAATTATTTATATATTGTTCTTCATCTTTTCTAAAAAACATCAATTGCATTTTTTTAAATTTTGTATCTTTAGTTTGAAAAAATGCAGGTGAAAAAAGTTGCAGTTTATCAACTCTAGTTTCACTATTTAGTGCTTTTTCAAAAGCTTTAATAGCACCATAAGAAAAACCAGCTATTACAAAATCGCTTTTTTCTAAATATTCATCAAACAATTCAATCTCATTAGAAAAGCAAAAACCACTAAAGAAATTATTATAAATCTTCAAGTGTTATTACCTCATTTTCTAGCATAATTTTTGTAAGCTCTTCTATTTTTTCTATATTTGAAGAGATTTCAAGCTTTAAACTCTCTTTTGCACTAAAAATTATTTCATCTACACTTGATGCCATTTTATATTTTTCTACCATTAAAAGTGCCATCTCTTCAGCTCTTTTTATAGCATCTTCTCCTATTGCAAACTTCTCTTTTTTGATTAATTCTAAACCAACATTTCCAGCAAGTTCTCTTTTTATATTTGTATTTAACTCACTATTTGATAAAAAAACTTTATCTATTTTAGAAACACCCTCTTCTAGCAAATTTACTTTTGATTTAGAGATAAATGCTTTACAAGATTGATAAATTGCTAAAAGCTCCTTTTGCTCACAATTTAAAATTTTTAGCTGTTTTTTTCCAAACTCCAACTTATTTTTTGCTATTTCAATATCAGCATCATCTAAAATATTTTTACCATCTTTTATCATCTGTAAAAGTGCTTCGTTTATAAGAGTTGATAAGCTAGCTGAATTAAATCCAGCTGTATCTAAAACTAGTTTTTCTATATTTACTTTGTGATTTTTATTTTTTAAATATAGCTTTAGAATCTCTTTTCTATCTTCAATATTTGGTAAACCTAAATGCACTCTTCTATCAAATCTTCCAGCTCTTAAAAGTGCATCATCTAAAACCTCTATCTTATTTGTTGCAGCAATTACTATTACTCCACTCTCTCCATCAAATCCATCCATTTGAGTTAGAAGTTCATTTAACGTAGATTCTCTCTCATCATTTGATTTTCCACTTCTCATCTTTCCAACAGCATCTATTTCATCTATAAATACAATTGATGGTGCATTTATTTTTGCACTTGAGAAAAGTTCTCGTACCTTCTTCGCACCCATTCCAACATAAATATGAACAAAACTAGCACCACTTTGATAGAAAAATGGAACTTGTGCTTCACCTGCAACTGCTCTTGCAATCAATGTTTTTCCAACTCCAGGAGGTCCTACTAAAAGTACACCTTTTGGAAGTTTCACTCCGTGTTGTTGATATATTTTTGGATTATTTAAAAAATCTACTATCTCTTCAAGCTCACTTTTAATTTCGCTAATTCCTGCAATATCTTTAAAAGTTGTTGTTGAACTTACAGGTTTTACACTATTTTCAAGTTCTTCTTTATTTGAGATAATATTTGAACTGCTATTAGAAGATTTTTGTTTTTCAAGCTCATTTGAAAAACTTAGGTTTTCTTTTGTATTTTTATTTAAAAACTCTCTTAATTTCTCTTGTTTTAGTTTCACTACAAAAGCAATAATTAATAAAATAAATAGAAATACAATACCTAAATAGTAAGTTGTTCCTTGAATTATTGTTCCACTTTTATAAATAGTATAAATAAATAAAATCACCAAAACCAAAGCTGATATAATCATCAACTTAAAATTTTTATCACTACTTTTATTTAAATCTTGCTTCATTGTTTTTTATTCCTACTTTAAAATCATCAAGTATTATCCAATCACCCTCAATATCCTCGCTTGAATCAATTTCTATTTGATTGAAGAATTGATCAAGCCCTAGATACTTTCCATTTTTCTCTTGCTCAACCAATATTTCAAGTTTTGTTCTATTTTCCTCTTGATTTTTCTAAATTCATAGTTTTTATTTTTTATAATCTCTACAAGCTCTATATATCTATCTTTTGCTATATTTCCATTTGGCATATCTTTCATAGTAGCACTTGGTGTTCCATCTCTTTTTGAGTATGTAAATGCATGAACATGTGTTAAAGGAAATTTATGTAAATTTTGCATAGCTTCTTTCCATAAAGTATCAGTCTCACCAGGATGTCCAACTATAAAATCTGTTCCTAGTGCATATCCATTTGTACTTAAAAACTCAAAAAGTTCTAAATCATCAAGCACCCTATTTCTTCTATTCATTATTTTTAGCATATCTTTTGAAGTGTGTTGCAAGGCTATGTGCAAATGTTTTGCCATAAAAGGTTCATTTATTAGCTCTTTAAACTCATCATCAATTTGAATAGGTTCAATACTTCCCATTCGTATTCTTTTAACACCTTTTATTTGTGCCATTTTTTTAAGAAGTTTTGCTAGTGAAGTGTGCATTTTTTTACCATAACTTCCTACATTTGTGCCTG
>CANRCH010000101.1 GCA_947629065.1 uncultured Aliarcobacter sp. | reverse complement strand
AAAAGTGCCTATTTATGGGCTGTATTATAGCTTTTATATATAAGAAATTAATGATTTTTTATGTGCGAAAGTTGAGTAATATATTTAAATAGACTTGATATTTTAAAAGAATATCAAAGTCTTTTTTAAATTTCAACTCTATTATAAACTTTGTATAACATTAAAGCACTAATAGTAAAACTATCAATTATTTCTCCTACTCTTATCTTTTCATACATCTCTTGAAGTGAAACCCACTGAAAAGATTCTATATGTTCACTATGTTGTAACTTTATATTTTCAACATTATGGTTTATATTAATTAAAAATATTGATACTTTTGATGCCATTATAGATGAGTTAATAGATATCTCTCCTAATTTAATAATTTCATCTTTATTTTCTAAAAAAACAATATTTGTTTCCTCATAAAGTTCTCTTATTGCACATTTTTCTAAACTTTCATCTGTATTTGTATAACCTCTTGGCAATTCTATCGTTATTTCATCTATTCCATATCTATAATTTTCAATTATTAAAAATTTATTATTATGTTTACATAAAATAACACTACCTGGTGTTTTTGAATTATTTTCTATTAATCTTATGTGATTAAATCTTTTTTTTGTATCTCTATCTTCAACTAGATTATTTTGCAATTCAATATATTTATTATTAAATATTACAATCTTTTCTTTTGTTTCTAACATCTACTGTTTAACTCCAATTAGTAAATTATTTGATTCTGCTACACCTAAAAATCTAGTTTTTGGTAAAATATAAGAAGCTGTTTTATGTAGCATGCTAACTCCTTTATCTTCTGCTTTATTCATTATCTCATCTGCTACATAATCTAAAATAGTAATTGGATTAATAAATAAATCTATAAGCTCAATTTTAGATTTAAAATTATCAAAAGTTTTGTATAAATTATATAGTTTAAACATTTTTCCATTTCTTGCATAAGAATCAAAAAACTTTTCATACATAGCATCTAATTTATCTATACTTTTAAACCTAAAAATTTCACCCTCTTTTATAAATAAACTATTGTAGGAAATATCAATGATATCAACTCTTATCTCATTTATTAGTTGCTCTGAAAAATTTCTTTTTATATGTTCATGTTCACTCAATATTGAATAAAAACTTGAACGATCTTTAATACTTAAATCTTCATTTATAACATTTAGAAAATATTTTAGTAAATCATTATACTGAACAGCTTCTTCATTTATTTCTACATTATTCTCTATAACTTTCTCTAATCTTTTAATAATTACTTCTCTTAAATCAGGAAATTCACTATTATGTATTTTAAATATATTAGTGCCAGTTTCTTGATAAATAAAATTTATAAAATCATTTAATCGATAAAATTTTTGTCTTATTGATTCTCTATGAGAATTTGTTTGCATATTTTTTTTACAAAATCCAAATGAACTGAAATAATAGTTATCTTTTATCTTTTCATGATAATACCTATCAAATGGGTTATCTGTACTCACATCAAAATATCCTTCTTCGATAAAATTATTAAATACATGAACATTTATGTAGTAATTCAAATTTATTTTTTGAAGTTCTTTTATTTTTTTAACAAAAAAATTTCGTATATTAGCATCAGTAATAGCAGTTTCAAATCCTCTACTATCAAAAATCATATTTGGATTCATACCAATCGTCTTAGCCATAAGCAAGCTAGATTTAAACTTTTTAAGATATGTAAGATTTGTATAATTAATATTTACACTATCAATATCTGCTATATATAAATTTGTTCTAAATAACTCTTTCATTAACTATGCTTTAGTTTCCTAAAGCCTCTTTAATAGCAAAAATCTCATCCATAGTTTTATATAGCGTATTAATATGAAGCATATTTGGTCCATCACTTTTTGCAGATTTTGGATCAATATGTGTTTCAAAGAAAAAGCCATCAACTCCAACACTAGCAGCCGCTCTTGCCATATATGGTACAAATGAACTGTTTCCACCTGTTGTTCCACCCGTGCTTGGTATTTGAACACTATGAGTTGCATCAAAAATAACTGGTGCATATTGTCTAAGCAAAATAAGGTTTCTCATATCCACAACCAAAGCACCATAACCAAAAGTGTTTCCTCTTTCACATAACCAAACACCAGCTTTTTCACTATTTTCATAGCTTACCTCAGATATTCCTCTTGTATTTAATACTTTCTCAACTGGGTGTTTCATAGCATCAGCTGCTAAAAATTGCCCTTTTTTGATATTTATTTTTGCAGGTGTTTTAGCAGCTGCTACAAGTAAATCTGTTTGCCTACATAAAAAAGCAGGAATTTGTAAAATATCCATAACCTCACCAGCAGGTGCTGCTTGATATGATTCGTGAATATCAGTAACTACTTTATATCCAAACTCTTTTTTAATTTTTTCAAATATTTTTAAACCCTCATCAAGTCCTGGCCCTCTAAATGAACTTAAGCTAGTACGATTTGCCTTGTCAAAACTAGCTTTAAAATAAAAATCTACTCTTTTATCTTCACTTAAAGGCTTTAATTTTTCAGCTATTTTTAAAACTGTATCCATATCTTCTAAAACGCAAGGTCCTGTCATAACTGTTATCATATATTTTCCTTTTTCTAAATTCTAAAGGACTTCGAGAACGAAGCCTTACACTTAATATTATTTCTTACTTACTAAAATTCCACTAATTACAATTAAGATTATACCTAAAATTATAATAAACGAAGGAAAGGCATCTCCAATAAACAATCCTAAAATTATAGAAAAAACTATATTACTATATGAAACTGTTCCTATAATTCCAGCTTTTGCAACCGCATAAGCCTTTGTCATATATATTTGTGCATAAGTTGAAACAATTCCCAATAAAATTACAATAAACCACTCATAAGATGTTGGCATTATAAATTTTCCTAGCATAAAATCTAAATTTGGGTTTGAATAAAACTCACTAATTATCATTAAAATTAGTGGAATAACCGTTCCAACAGCCATAAAAGATAAAACTATTGCCCTACTATCATAATATTTTCTAAGCTCCCTAATTGCTGTATATGCTAAGGCTGCACCTACACCTGAGAGTATTCCTAAATAGTCTGTTTTTTTCAGACTACTTCCATCAAACTCTGTAATAAATAGTATTCCAATAAATCCAATAAATACCCCAATCCAACCTTTTAAACCAATATGCTCTTTTAGGAAAAAATATGCTAAAAGTGCTGTAAATATAGTAGAAGTTTTAGAAAAAGTCATAGCTTCCCCTAAAGGAATATTTGCAATATTATAAAAGAAGAAAAGCAAAGCTAAAAACCCAACTGTTCCTCTAAAAATAAGCAACCAAAACTTCCCACCTATTTGTTTTAAAGGTGAATTATAAATAGAAAAAAGTATAAATGCCACTCCAAAAACATTTCTAAAAAATACAACTTCAATAGAACTTAAATTATCACTTAACTCCTTTGCTGCAACTCCCATAAGCGCAAACATAAATGAAGCAAAAAGCATATATTTTATACCTTTACTTAAATTTTCTTCCAAAAAAACTCCTTTTAAAAATCGAAAGAGTATAGTAAGATTAATATAATAAAGCAAAACTTAGGTATTATTAAACCTATTTAAAACATTATTTTAGGAAACCTATGGACTATTTAAAAATTGTTGGAAACAAAAAATTAAGTGGAGATATTTCTATTTCTGGTGCAAAAAATGCAGCTTTACCTCTGATAGCATCTACAATCTTAGCAAAAAATGAACTTGAAATCTCAAATCTTCCAGATGTAGCAGATATAAATACATTTTTAAAACTTATCAAAATGCTTGGTGGTAGTTTTACAAAAGATAAAAATAGTGCAAAAATAGATACTAGTTCTATTGATAACACAACAGCAACTTACGATATAGTAAAAACTATGAGAGCTTCTATTTTGGTTTTAGGACCTCTGTTAGCAAGATTTGGTCAATGTGAAGTTTCACTTCCAGGAGGTTGTGCAATTGGGCAAAGACCTGTTGATTTACACCTAAAAGCTATGGAAGCTATGGGTGCAACTATTGAAATTCATCAAGGATATATAAAAGCAACTGCACCAAATGGACTAAAAGGTGCAAAAATAGTATTTGATAAAGTAACTGTTGGTGGAACTGAAAACACTATTATGGCAGCTGCCTTAGCAAATGGAATAACAACTATTATAAATGCAGCAAAAGAGCCTGAAATTGTACAACTTTGTGAAGTTATTGCAGATGCTGGAGTTAAAATTGATGGAATTGGAACTTCAAAACTAGTTGTTGAAGGAACTGGTGGAAAACTTCTTGAGATGAAAGATTTTGCAGTAATTCCTGATAGAATTGAAGCTGGAACTTATATGTGTGCAGCTGCAATTACAAATCAAAAACTAACAATCAAAGATATAGTTCCAGCACATCTTGAAGCAGTTATTTCAAAGCTTGAAGAGATGAATTTTGAAATAGATGTAAAAGATAGTGAATTAACAATATTCCCTACTTCAAAAATTTTGCCTGTAAATATTATTACAACAGAATACCCTGGTTTTCCTACAGATATGCAAGCACAATTTATGGCACTTACAACTCAAGCAGAAGGAACAAGCACTATTGATGAAAGACTATTTGAAAATAGATTTATGCATGTTAGTGAACTTTTAAGAATGGGTGCTGATATTCAACTAAATGGAAATGTTGCGACAATTATTGGAAACAAAGGAACACTTGAAGGAACAGATGTTATGGCTACAGATTTAAGAGCATCATCAGCCCTTGTCTTAGCAGCACTTGTAGCAAATGGAGAGACAAATATTCATAGAATCTATCATCTTGATAGAGGTTATGAAGATTTAGAAGGAAAATTAAATAAAATTGGTGCAAATGTACAAAGATTGAAAGAGGACTAGATGAAAATCGAAATTTCACTATTTAGATTTGATAAAGATAGTGACTATTTACCATATTATACAAAGCATTTTATAAAAACAAAAGAGGTAAAAACTCTTTTGGATATCTTAAGAGTTCTAAATCAAGAAGATAAATTTGGGTTTTATGATTCACTAAATTTTGATTTAGTGGTAAATCAAAAATATACAAAATCTTCTGTTTTAGTAGAAGATTTGATAAAAAACTTTGGAAATGAGCTTGTAATTGAACCAATTAGCACAAAAAGAGTTTATAAAGATTTACTTATAAATGATGATGATTTCATAAATAAACTTGAAATTTTTTCCGAGTTTTTAGATAAAAGTACAATACAAAATTATGAAAGCTATAAAGCATACTATTATGCAAGTCCTACACTTAAATTTACTCAAAACTATATTGGTGATGCTGTTTTAATCTTGGCTTTTGATTTAATACAAAAATATCCAAACAAAAAAGAACAGATTTTAGAAATTTTAAAAAGCCAAAGATTTGGTGCCAAGTTTCATACAAATTTAAAATACCATTTTATAAATTTTGATGATAATATAGAAGAAAAAATAAGAAATATCCAAAAATCTCTTGATATTTTATCTTCATTTAAATTCAAAAAATATATTGATTTTACATATTTTAATGAAGATTTTAAAGTAGTAAATGATTTTAATGGATTTAATATTGCAAGATTTTTTGAGTTTGAATCTTGTAAAAATGAAAATTTCTTTAAACATTTAAAAGCAGACTTTATTGATATAGAAAAGGTTGATTTAGCAAAAGAGAGTTTTAAGAAGAATCCACAACTAACTATCTTTTTAGCTTCAAAAATACTTTTAGAAGCTTTTGATAGTGGGGCTGATTTTTTACTTTTAGATAGTGAAGAGAATATTTATCTATTTGATAAACATAGAACTGATATAGAAAAAATCACAAATAGAAAAATACCACTTCCTGTAATTTTTATTGAAGAGTTAAAATATCTTTGTGCAAATAGAATTGAAGATGCAAAATACACTCTAAAAAATCACAAAGTAAAGGTAGATATAGTTTAAAATGCAAAATATAGTTTTAGTTTTTATTGCTATTTTTATTTTACTAATTATCTTAATATATTTTATGAAAAAATCTAAAATAAAAATCAAAGATGATTATTTTGATATATTCTTAAAAAACATAAAACTATATATGAAAGTAAACCACCCAAAAATAGAGCTTAATTTTTCATTTTTAAACTCTTTTACTAATCAAAGTAAAAAATCAAAGCAAACCCTTGTTATTCAAGAGGTTTTAAGTCAATTTTATGATT
>CANRCH010000100.1 GCA_947629065.1 uncultured Aliarcobacter sp. | reverse complement strand
TTTATTGGTTCTTTTACTTCATAATTTGAAGCTGTTTTGTATTCGCTTCTTTGTTTTAAAAGCTTTAAATACTCTTTTACATATTCATCTTTTTTTGTATCGTTTTTTGTTCTTAAATATTGTGTATATGCAATTTTTAAATCCAAATATGAGATTTTATCACTGTTACTTAAACCATTTTCAAGCTTTGCATCACTATTTAAAAACTCTTTTATATAGCTTTTATTCTCTATTTTTTCATCTTTTATATGTTTCATTTTTTTCATATTTGAGTATCTATAATTTGAGTTTGTAATCAAACCTTGTTTGTTTATCTCTTTTATTGTATCAAGTGGAATAGCTTTAAAATTAAACTTTTTTACAAGATTTAAATTTGGTCTTGCAACTTCAAAAAGCCACAAAATACTATATGAACAATTTTCAGTGAAAAATTTATAATCAGCATAAGAGTCTTTTAACTCCCAAGCATGAAGCATTAATCTATCTATCTCTTCTTGATTTAAATTTAAATCATACTCCCAAATATCTCTTTGTTCAAGGTTGTTGTACTCTTTTATTTTTTCATAATATGGTAGAATTGAATATCTTCCCTCATAACCACCAAAAATACCTTTAAAAGCATATATAAAACCATTTT
The DNA here is from genome assembly GCA_947629065.1 of uncultured Aliarcobacter sp. Taxonomy (GTDB): domain Bacteria; phylum Campylobacterota; class Campylobacteria; order Campylobacterales; family Arcobacteraceae; genus Aliarcobacter. The sequence goes on along the minus strand of CANRCH010000100.1, from coordinate 5,593 downwards.
GTTCATCTGTTTTTGCTGCATAATTTAGTGCATTTGAGATTAATGGAGTATCTATTTGACTTGAAGCTTTTATAAAAGTGTGTCCATACATAGATGCTGGTGAGTTTATATGTGCTGTTGGGAAAACCAAACTTAAGTGCTTTGCATCTGTTTGTTTTAGATATTCATCTAACTCTTTGCACTCATACTCTTTTATTTTTAAATCTTTTATATTTTCTTTAAGCCATTTTGTTCTTAAAGGAAATCTACACAAAACATCATTTGTTCCATTTTCCAAAGATTTTATAGTTTCAAATAACTCTTCTTTTAAATTTAGGCTTGAAGATGATGAAGCACTTGTCAAAAAAAAGTTATCTGAATCTATTTCTGTATCAAAATATTTATAATGTAAAAGTTTTTCCCAATAAGGGTCTTTGTAAAGATTGTTTTGAAGTTCTAAATTTTGTGAATAAAGATTTGAGAAAAAAACTAGAGTTAAGAGTAAAATCTTAACTCTAGAGATAAAGGTTTTATGCAAATTTAGCAATAGCATCTATTACTTGTGCTGAAGTTACATTGTCATTTGAGTAAATTTCAGAGAAATTTGCTTGTAGGTTTGCTTTAAATGCTGAACTATTTTCAACATTCATTAATGATGCAAGTGTATTTAAAGTTTCACCTTGACCTGCTGAAATATCCATTGCAAGTTCATCCATATTATCATTTACAAATTTATGTAATTTTTCATTTGATACAAAATTATTTGGTTTATCACAATTTGATGTTCCACTTGTAATACCAAAAGTTTGGCTTCCTGTTGTTCCATTTGTTGTTGCAGCTAATACTTGAAGCACTGTTGTATTTTGATTTTTAATAACAATTGAACCTAGTCCACAACCTGTGTTTGAATTTGCATATAAAGAACTAGCTAACCCTAAAGCTGCTACTATTGAAAGAATTTTTTTCATTTTTTACTCCTATTTAAAATAATATATTTTATTGTTTTGTCTCTTGATTTTTACTTTTTAAGAAGTTTTAAAACCTCTTCTTTATCACTAAAAGGAAGTTTTTGGTCATAAATTATTTGTGTTGCTTCATCACCTTTTCCTAGAATTAAAACTACACTATTTTCATCTGCTTTTAAAAGTGCTTTTTTTATAGCCTCTTTTCTATTTAGTTCTACTTCAAAACTAGCATTTTTTGGTAACCCTTCTAAAATATCCTCTACGATTTTTTCTGGTTCTTCAAATCTTGGATTATCACTTGTTATAATAGTATGTTTTGAGTATCTAGCAGCTATTTTTGCCATAAGTGGTCGTTTTTCTCTATCTCTATTTCCACCTGCTCCAAAAACACAAATTATATCTTTTTGTGGAAAACTTTTTAAAACTTCATCCATTCCATCGGGTGTATGTGCAAAATCTACGATTACAAGCGGATCAACACTTATAATCTCCATTCTTCCACTAACACCCCCAAAATTTTCTAAAGTTTCACAAATTTCTTCAAGATTTTTATTTGTTATAATATGAACTGCACTAATTGCAGCCATTAGATTATAGATATTAAAAATACCCATCATAAGTGCTGAAAAATCGTAGTTTTGGTTTTTGTGTGAGAAAATTATATGCATAGCTTTTTTAAAAGAGTATGCATCAACTTTATAATCACCTTTTGCATCAAGTGAGTATGTAAAAGCATTTTTAGGATTAAATCTTACAATTTTATCATCTAAATTTATAAGTTTTAGACTCTCATCACTTAAAAAAGAGTTTTTAATATTTATATACTCTTCTATAGTTTTATGATAATCAAGATGATCTCTAGTGATATTTGTATGAATTTTAAGTGCAAAATCTAAGCCTTCAACTCTTTTTTGTTCAATTGCGTGAGAGCTTACTTCCATTACAAAATAATCACATTTTTCTAAAATAGCTTTTTGAATATTTACAAAGTTTCCAAGTTGAACTGGAGTTGTTAAAGAGTACTCTTCTATTTGTCTATCATTTATAAAAAAGCCTCTTGTTCCTTGAAGTGCAACTTTATAACCTAAATCTAGTAGGATTGAATAAATTGCTGCTGCTGTTGTAGTTTTACCATTTGTTCCAGTAATTCCTATAATTTTTATTGAAGAAAAATCTACAAAATCTTTCAAAGATTTATCTTCAATAATATTATTTGTAATAGCTCTAGCTTGATCTAAAAACTTCTCATTTTGTTTTGAAAGAACAAAAAAGCTATTTTTATCTAACTCTTTTGTACTATCTGTAAATATTTTATTGTTTATTATTAATTTCAAGGCTTTTCTCTTCTAATTTTTTATAAAGTTCTGCTATTTTTTTATCATAAATAAAATATTCATGAAAACCATCAAGATAACTATATGCTATTGTATTAAAATTATTATCAATTAGCTTATTTACAAAATCATAAAAATCATCTTTTGTATCAATTGCAACTTTTGTTGAGAACATAATATCTTCAAAAGCTAGTTTAAAAGAGCCTCTTTGTTCTACAATTCTTTTAAAATCTTTATAATTTATAGCTTCAAGACTCTCTATACTTATATCATTAAACTCTTTTAAAAGATTCATCATTTTTTCAATATTGCCATCAAATGCTTCAACAACATCTTCAACATATTTTATAGCTTCTTCAAGATTTTCCTCTTTTAAAACTGTAAAATAGTCAAATAGTGCCATTGCTTTTTGTTCATCTTCAAAGGCAACATCACAAATCAAAGCATAAATTTTATACTCTTTTATATCTTGGAAATTTGAAACCAAAAGTGAATATTTAAATAAAGCCTCTTTATATTTTCTTTGTGTAAAAAGTGAATTTGCCTCATTTAATAATCGATTTTTGTTTATCAATTACAACTCTCCTAGTCTATTTTCCATTCCAACTGGTACATTTACTATTTGTAAATCAGGGTGGATTGCACTTTTCAACTGTTTTTCAACTAGAAATTTAAGTGTACTTCCACTTGCACTACAGCCAACACATGCACCTTGAAGCTGGATATATACTTTTGAATCTTTTATTTGTAATAGTACGATATTACCTCCATCACTTGCAATTGCTGGAGCTATTTTTGTTTTTATTATATGACTTACAGGTTCTTGTAAATCTTCATCACTAAATGGAAACATAATTTTTTACCTCTTCTTTTCATATTTTTTTACAAAATATATTCCAATAGCAGTAAATAGTAAAATTACTGCTATTGTTTGAAATATAAAAGTAAGTGTAACTTCCTCTTCAAACATTAGTTTACTACTTCACTACATCTAGAACAAAGTTCTTCTTCGCTGTTTGATGTAAATTTCCAACATCTTGGACATTTACAAGCACTTGCTTTAAATACTTTAAAATTACTATTTTCTACACTAAAACTTGCAAGTTCTTGCGTTGTAGATAAACTATTAGAGAGTTTACTTACTAAAAACCAATCACTACTTTCAACCTCATCTAAAGCTAGGAACTCATTACAATCAGTATATATTTCTAACTCTAGTGTAGATTTAATTATCTTTTCTTTACTTAAACTATCTTTAATTTCAGAGAATTTCTCTTTTGCTTCTATAAATAGTTCATCATTAATATCTGATTTAATCTCTGGTAACTCAAATCTTGCAAAATCAAAAATATCATTTGCACTACCTTTTATAATAGCTGGTGCAAAATCTAGTAACTCATCCATTGTATATGTTAAGATACAAGCAAGTGTTCCTATTAATTTTTTTGCTATCATTGCCATAGCACTTTGTGATGCAACTCTGTGAATATCATTTTTTTCATCACAATATAATCTATCTTTACAAACATCAAGATAAACACCACTTAAATCAGCTACTAAGAAGTTGTTTAATTTGTTTAAACCTTTTGAAAACTCATAAACTTTGAAGCTATCTTCAATCTCATCAAATACTCTTTTTGCTTTTGCAAGTATCCATTTATCTAAAACTCCCATTTTTGAAACATCAACAATTTCTTCAAGTCCATCAATATTTGCTAGTAAAAATCTTGCTGTGTTTCTTATTTTTCTATAAAGTTCTGCATTTTGTTTTAAGATATTATCAGAGATTTTTAAATCACTTTGATAATCACTCATAGCAACCCAAAGTCTTAAAATCTCACTTCCATACTGTTTTAAAACTTTGTCAGGAGCTACAACATTTCCTTTACTCTTACTCATTTTTTCACCTTTTTCATCTACAGTGAATCCGTGAGTTAAAATCGATTTATAAGGTGCAACTTCGCTACTTGCAAGAGTTGTTAAAAGTGAAGATTGGAACCAACCTCTGTGTTGGTCACTTCCTTCAAGGTACATATCAGCAGGGAATGTTCCTGCATCATAGTTTCCACTTCTTAAAACTGCATTTTGTGTACTTCCACTATCAAACCAAACATCTAAAATATCTAAAGTTTTCTCTAAATCATCAGGGTTTAATCCACTTCCAGGATATAACAAATCTTTAATTTCCATATCATACCAAGCATCACAACCTTTTTGTTCAAAAATCATAGCTGTAAAGTTCAATACTTTTTCATCAAAAATTATCTCATCTGTTTTTTTGTTTCTAAAAAATGCAATTGGAACTCCCCAATCTCTTTGCCTACTTATACACCAATCAGGTCTTCCATCAAGCATTGCTTTTAATCTATTTCTTCCCCACTCTGGATAAAATTTAAGATTTTCTACAACTTCAAGTGAATTTTCTCTTAGAGTTTTGTTTTTGTTTCCATATTTATCATCTATAGATATAAACCACTGTTTTGTAGCCCTAAAAATAATTGGTGTGTGAGTTCTCCAACAGTGTGGATATGAGTGTTTTATATCAGTTCTTTTTAGTAGTGAATTTCCTAAATCTTCTAAAACCATATCATTTGCTTTGTGAACTAGTACTCCTAGATATTTATCACAATCTTTAAAAAGTTTTTCTCTAATTATTGTTTCATCATATTTTCCAAAAGCATCAACAGGCATAATTACTTCAATACCATATTTTAAACACACTTTATAGTCATCTTCCCCGTGTCCAGGAGCTGTGTGAACAGCACCTGTTCCAGCACTCATTTCAACGTGTTCACCAAATACTATTACAGAATCTCTGTCATTTAGTGGATTTGTAGCTTTTTTTAACTCTAACTCTTTTATATCTATAGTTTTTTCTATTTTTCCAGAAATTACTTCATCTTCTATTAAAGAGTTATATAGTTTTTTTGCCACTATAAATTTATCACTTGTTAATACATACTCCTCTTCAGGATTTAGTGCAATTGCTTGGTTTGCTGGAAGTGTCCAAGGAGTTGTAGTCCATATAATAACACTCGCATCCATATCTTGTAGTTTAAATGCAACATAAATTGATGGTGAAACTTTATCTTCATACTCAACTTCTGCTTCAGCTAAGGCTGTTTGAGCTGCCCATGACCAATAAACTGGTTTGCTTCTTTGTACTAAAAGCCCTTGTTTAGCAATTGCACAAAGTTCTCTATATATATTTGCTTCAAATCTAAAATCCATTGTTAAATAAGGATTTTCCCAATCTGCTATTACACCAAGAGCTTTAAACTCATCTCTTTGAATATCTACAAATTTACTAGCATG
>CANRCH010000099.1 GCA_947629065.1 uncultured Aliarcobacter sp. | reverse complement strand
ACCATATTTATAGGAGTTCCAATACTCATAGCAAAAACTCCACAAATAAAAGTTAAAACAAGTGATATATATTTGTGTTCACTAAAAAAGAAAACCATAATTAGGAAAAAAACCATAAAAGAAAGAAGATAAATAGCAACTTTTATTGGATCTTTTTTATCAGCTAAATAACCACCCAAAATATTGCCTAAAACCATTCCAACTCCAGCAACAAGCATCAAATATGAAATAGAACTAGGAGCAAATTTTGAAACATTTATCAAAAGTGGTGCAATATAACTAAACCAAGCAAAAAGCCCACCAAAACCAATAGCAACAATTAAAATAATGTGCCAAGCTTTAAAACTTAGAAAAAATTCAATCTCCTCTTTAAATGTTACAGTTTTAAGTGATTTTAACTTTGGCATAAATTTATATAAAGTTATAATTGTAAGAACTCCTAGCATACTAACAGCTGCAAAAGAGTATTTATAACTGGTGTTATGTCCTATATAAGTTAAAAGTGGAACCATTAACAGTATTGCTAAAGTAAGCCCTGTAAACATAGAAGATACGGCACTTGCTTCTTTTCCTTTTTTGGCTAATTTTATAGCAACAACTGTTCCAACTCCAAAAAATGCCCCATGAGGAAGACCTGCAAAAAACCTTGACATTAAAAGAGTGTTATAATCAGGTGCAATTATAGATAGCGCATTAAATAGTGTAAAAAGTATCATATATACTATTAAAATATTTTTTGGTGGAAATTTTGAACTAAGTGCCACTAAAATTGGAGCACCAAGAACAACTCCAAAAGCATAAGCAGAGATTAAATGCCCAGCAACAGGAATAGATACTCCTAAATCTTGTGCAACATCAGGCAAAAGCCCCATAATAATAAATTCAGTTGTTCCAATGGCCAATCCACCAACAGCCAAAGGAAATAGTTGTTTAGTCATAAAATTTTTACCTTTTTTAAAAAATAGAGTGGAATTCTAGTTAAAAAAGATTAAAGTTAGAGTTTAACTCTTTTAATTAATTTAATAGAAAGTATATAAAGCAAAGATTAAAGCTAATTAGATATAATTGCAAACTTTTTTAGAAAACCTACAGTTTCCTAGAATGGTAGTATCGCTTCAAAATATTTTGAAGATTACGAGAAGCATGAGTGGGGCTATAGCTACTCAAACCAAATTTAATAAAGGAAAGAAATGCCTACAATCAATCAGCTTGTAAGAAAAGAGCGAAAAAAGATTATTGAAACATCAAAATCACCAGCTCTTAAAAAATGTCCTCAAAGAAGAGGTGTATGTACAAGAGTTTATACAACAACTCCAAAAAAACCTAACTCAGCTTTAAGAAAAGTTGCAAAAGTTAGATTAACTACTGGAATTGAAGTTATTTCATACATCGGTGGAGAAGGACATAACCTTCAAGAGCACTCAATTGTGCTAGTAAGAGGGGGAAGAGTTAAGGATTTACCTGGGGTTAAATACCACATTGTAAGAGGTGCTTTAGATAGTGCTGGAGTTAATAACAGAACTGTATCTAGATCTAAATATGGTACAAAAAGACCAAAAGCGGCTAAAAAATAAGTAGAAGGATAGAAAATGAGAAGAAGAAAAGCTCCAGTTAGAGAAGTAATGGCTGATCCTATCTACAATAGTAAAGTTATTACAAAATTTGTAAACGCAATTATGCTTGATGGAAAAAAATCTGTTGCAGAGAAAATTTTATATGGTGCAATAGACAACCTTGGTAATAGAGGTGAAGAAAAAGGTATCGAACTTTTTGAAAAAGCGATTGAAAATGTTAAACCACTTTTAGAAGTAAGATCTAGAAGAGTTGGAGGAGCTACATACCAAGTTCCTGTTGAAGTAAGAGCTGTAAGAAGACAAACTTTAGCTTTAAGATGGTTAATCGATGCTTCAAGAAAAAGAAATGAAAGAACAATGATCGAAAGACTTGCAAACGAGTTATTCGAAGCAGCAAACGAAAGAGGAGCATCTTTTAAGAAAAAAGAAGATGTACATAGAATGGCAGAGGCTAATAAAGCATTTGCACACTACAGATGGTAGGAAAAAATTATGGCAAGAAAAGTACCACTACAAAGAGTTAGAAATATTGGTATTGCAGCTCACATTGATGCTGGAAAAACAACAAGTACTGAAAGAATCCTTTTTTATACAGGAATTTCACACAAAATTGGTGAGACTCATGAAGGTACTGCAACAATGGACTGGATGGAACAAGAGCAAGAAAGAGGTATTACAATTACTTCAGCAGCTACTACTTGTTTCTGGAACCATCCAAAAACAAAAGAGCAATTACAAATAAATATCATCGACACTCCAGGTCACGTTGACTTTACAATTGAAGTTGAGAGATCTATGAGAGTTCTTGATGGAGCTGTAGCAGTATTTTGTTCAGTTGGAGGAGTTCAACCACAAAGTGAAACTGTTTGGAGACAAGCAAATAAATATGGAGTTCCAAGAATTATTTATGTAAATAAAATGGATAGAACAGGTGCAAACTTCTTTAATGTTATGAATCAAGTAAGTTCAAGACTTAAAGCTAACCCAGTTCCACTTCAAATTCCAATTGGTGCTGAAGACCAATTTAGAGGAATGATTGACTTAGTTAAAATGAAAGCTTATACATATACACTTGATGCACAACCAGGTGAAATGTATAACATAGAAGATATTCCAGCTGATTTAGCTGATATTGCTGCTGAATATAGAGAAAAACTTGTTGAAGCTGCTGCTGAATCAAGTGAAGAGTTAATGGATAAATACCTAGGTGGTGAAGAATTAACTGAATCTGAAATCACAGATGGAATCAAAAAAAGATGTTTAGCTATGGAAATTACTCCAATGGTTTGTGGAACATCTTTCAAAAATAAAGGTATTCAACCATTACTAGATGCTGTTGCTATGTATTTACCTGCACCAACAGAAGTTGCTGATATGAAAGGTGAAACTCAAGATGGTGAAGAGGTTACTGTTCCTTCAACAGATAAAGGTGAAGTAGCAGCACTAGCTTTTAAAGTTATGACTGACCCATTTGTTGGACAATTAACATTTACAAGAGTTTATAGAGGAGTTTTAGAATCTGGAACTTATGTTATGAACTCAACAAAAATGAAAAAAGAGAGAATCGGAAGACTTCTTAAAATGCATGCTAACTCAAGAGAAGAGATTAAAGAGTTATATGCTGGAGAAATCGGAGCTGTTGTTGGATTAAAAGAGACAATTACAGGTGATACACTTGCAGGTGAAAAAGATCCAGTTATTCTAGAAAGAATGGATTTCCCAGATCCAGTTATTAGTGTTGCTGTTGAGCCAAAAACTAAAGCTGACCAAGAAAAAATGGGAATTGCACTAGGAAAACTAGCTGAAGAAGATCCATCATTTAGAGTTACAACTGATGAAGAATCAGGTCAAACTATTATTTCAGGAATGGGTGAATTACACCTTGAAGTTCTTGTAGATAGAATGAAAAGAGAATTCAAAGTTGAAGCTGAAGTTGGAGCTCCTCAAGTTGCATATAGAGAAACTATTAAAAACGCTGTTAAACAAGAGTACAAATATGCAAAACAATCTGGAGGTAAAGGACAATATGGTCACGTTTACTTAGAGATTAAACCACTACCTTCTGGAAGTGAACCAACATTTAAATTCAACAATGAAATTAAAGGTGGGGTTGTACCAAAAGAGTATGTACCTGCTGTTGAAAAAGGTGCATTTGAAGCAATGCAAGGTGGAATTTTAGCTGGATACCCAATGGTTGATATCGAAGTTACACTTTATGATGGAAGCTACCACGAAGTGGATTCATCTGAAATGGCGTTTAAATTAGCTGCTTCAATGGGATTCAAACAAGGTTGTAGAAGCGCAGCTGCTGGTGCAGTTATTTTAGAACCAATTATGAAAGTAGAAATTGAAACTCCTGAAGAGTATATGGGAGATGTAATTGGGGATTGTAACAAAAGAAGAGGACAAGTTAATTCAATGGACGATAGAGCTGGTGTAAAACTAGTTACTGCTATGGTTCCACTTTCTGAATTATTTGGATACTCAACAGATTTAAGATCTATGTCTCAAGGAAGAGCTACATATTCTATGCTTTTTGATTCATACCAAGAAGTTCCAAGAAATGTATCTGAAGAGATTATCAAAAAAAGAAATGGATAATTAAATCTAAAAAACTTTTTTATAAAAGGGGATGTGCTTTTGCATATTCCCTTTTTTTATTTAGTTTATAATTGGCTTTATATAAATTATTTTATAAAATAGTTTTTATAAATTCAAAAAATGAGAAAAAATTGAAAATAGAAAAAGATTTTGAACTTTTAAAAGAGATTAAAAGTGTTGGTATTATTTTAAGACCACAAAGCCCTGAATTAAAAGAAGTATTTATAAAACTACAAAAAGAGTTTCTAAAAATCGGAGTTATCTCTATTTTAGAAGATGTTTCAGCTAAAATGATTGGTTTTAATGGAATAGATTTTGATTTACTTTGTAAAGAGTGTGATTTTTTAATAAGTGTTGGTGGAGATGGTACACTTTTAGGAGTTGCTAGAAAAGCTTTTAAATATGATATTCCAATTATTGGAATAAATTTAGGAACGCTTGGTTTTTTAACTGATTTAAATCTTGATGATTTAGATGAATTTATAGATGATTTGCAAAGTAATAATTATAAAATAAATGCAAGAATGATGATTGAAGCTAGTATAAATGATAAAGCTTTTATTGCATTTAATGATATTGTAATTTCAAGAAAAAATATATCTTCAATGCTAAAAATAAAAGCAAAAATCAATAAAAAAGCATTTAATACATATTTTGGAGATGGTGTAATTGTATCAACTCCAAGTGGATCAACTGCTTATAATCTATCTGTTGGAGGACCAATTGTTTATCCACTAACAGATGCTTTTATTATAACTCCAGTCGCAGCTCACTCTTTAACACAAAGACCATTAGTTATGCCAGCAGATATTGAAATTGAGTTTAAAGTTCCACAAAATCAAGAAGCAGTTGTAATTGTTGATGGTCAAGAGAGTTTTGAGTTAAAGCAAAATGAGTCACTAAATATAAAAATAGCAAAGAAAAAAGCAAGAATGCTTCATAGAAATAGTAGAGATTTTTTCAAAGTATTAAATGATAAGTTAAGATGGGGAAACTAAGTTGATAAATAGAGTTTATATAAAAAATTGTTTAAGTTTTAAAGAGGTTGATTTAGAGTTTAAAGAGGGGCTAAATATTTTTACAGGTCCAAGTGGTGCTGGAAAATCTGTACTTATGAGTGAAATACTTTCCCTTTTTGCAATAAATGATGTAAAAGCTGAATTAAGTGAAGTTGCAATTTTGGACTCAAACATTGAAGATGATAATTTTTCAATAGAAAAAGATGATGATATTATAATTAAAAGTATAAAAAAAGAGAAAACTAGATATCTGTTAAATAACCAAAGTATCTCAAGAAAAAACTTAAAGGATTTCTCTTCAAAAATCATAAAACATCTTAATTTAAAAGATATAAGTGATTTTGAAAGTATTAAAATTATAGAGTTTTTAGATAGATTAAGTAGTAAAAATGATAAAAATTTTGCTCAAATAAAAGATAATTTTGAAGAGTCATTTAAAGAGTTTAGCAATATTAAAAGAGATTTAAAAAAACTTGAAGAAGATGAAAAAAGACTTGAAGATTTAAAAGAGTTTGCTAGATTTGAAATATCAAAAATAGAAGAGATAAATCCAAAAATTGATGAATATGAAGAGTTAAATAGTATAAAAAAGGCATTAGCAAAAAAAGATAAAATAGAAAAATCTATGCAAAAAGCAAGTGCAATTTTTAATTTAACTTCTAGTGTAAATGAGCTTTTAGAACTTATTGAAGTTGATAGTAGCTTTTTTGATGAAGCAATAAATGAACTAAATAATATTATGGAGAAATCAAAAGATAGTATATTTGAGCTTGAAGATATAAATATTGAAGAGATTCTTGATAGAATTGAGAAAATTTCAGGTTTACAAAAAAGATTTGGTTCTATAAAAGAGGCATTAGATTATAAAGATGAGAAGAAAAAAGAGCTTGATGGGTACTTAAATATCTCATTTGAAAAAGAGAAACTAGAAAAGAGATATAAAGAATTAGAGTTAATTTTAGATGAATTAGCACAAAAACTTACACTTTTTAGATCTAAAACTTTAGTTGTTTTAGAAGAAAAAATCAACTATTATTTAAACTTTTTACACTTAAATAGCGTGAAAATTGAACTTTTAAAGAAAGAGTTAGATTTTAATGGTTTCGATGAAATAGAGTTTACTTTAAATAGTGTTTCATTAAGTAGCATTAGTTCAGGAGAGTATAATAGGCTAAGACTTGCACTTTTAAGTTCTATAAGTGATTTTGAATTAGCACAAAATGGAATACTATTTTTAGATGAAATTGAT
>CANRCH010000098.1 GCA_947629065.1 uncultured Aliarcobacter sp. | reverse complement strand
TAGAAAAAATAACTTTTAAAGATAAGTTTTTCAAATTTTTAGAAGAGCAAAAAGAACAAAAAGAAGAGGAAAAAGAAAGTAGTAATTTTGATATTCCACTAACTTTATATATAAAAAATTTAGAATTAAGCTTATATGATTTTACTTATGAAGATGAAAAAATCGATGAGATTGTATTAAAAGCAAAAAAGATTAAAACAGATTTTAAAAACAAACACAGCCTTGAACTCTTTTCAAATATCAAATCAACTCTTGCAAATATTGAGTTAAATGGAAAATTAGAAGATGAAAACTATAAAATAGAGTCAAAAATCGATTTAAAAAAGTATATAGAGAGCTCTTTTTTAGTTGATATAAAAGGTAATTTTAAACTATTAGATTTGGTTTTAAAAAATGATACTTTAAAAATAGAAGATGAAAAAGAGTTAAAAATAAGTGATACTATTTTAAAAGCGACTCTTGATATAGAAAAACAAAACCTAGATATTTCAAGCCTAAAATCAAATATAAATTATCAAGAAATATCCTCAAAACTTGAAGCAAAAGCAAGTTTAGAAGAGTTTGATATTGAAAAATTCAGTTTTGAAGCAAATTTAAACAGTTCAATAAAAAAGTCAATTTTAAATGAATTAGAGAAAAACCTAGAGATTAAATCGAAATTAAAAGGAGATTTAAAAGAGATAAAATTTGAAAATTCTCTTGCTTCAAACTCTTTAAGTTTTGATGATATTAAATTAAAAATAGAAAATAGTATTTTAAATGGGGTTGTAAAATTAAATAATAAAAATCTTGATATAAATTCTGATTTAGTCTTGGATTTAAATTTTGATACAAATTACATAAAAACAAAAACAAAAATTGATTTAAAACTAAATTTAGATGATTTAAACAATCCAATATTTAAATCTAGAACAGTGGCAAATAATTTAGATTTAGATTTAGATTTAAAAAGTAGCGATTTAAAAAGATTTGATTTTGATTTAAACCTTAAAAAACTAAATATAAATGAGTTTACAAACAGCCAAATAAAAGAGCTTGACAAAATCAAAAATCTAAGTGGAAATGTAAAGGGTTTTTATGATGAAAATCTAAATTTTTCTTCAAATTTCATTTTAAATGATAGTTCAAATGATAGTTTTAAAATAGATGCAAATTTCAAATCAAATAAAAATAACTTTGAAGCAAATATAAAAAATAGTGCATTTTTTGCAGATGTAAAAAAAGAAGATAAAAATATTTTCATAAATTCACAAATAAAAGAGCTAGGAAATTTTGAAAAAGAGATAAATAAAATCTATGATTATGAGCCTTTAAACTTAAGTGGAAATCTTGATTTAAAAGCAAAAATTTTAGAAGACAAAATGGAGTTTGAGGCTAAAAGTCCGAAAATATCTTTAGAAAATGAGAGTTTTGAAAAAATTGAAATAAAAGCAGAGCTTAAAGGTGAAATAATCAATTTTTCTAAATTAGAGTTTTTTATAGGAAAAATATATGATATAAATCTTCAAAAAAAATTTATAGCCCAAAATAAAACATTTTTAAACACAAAAAATCTTAATGGAAATTTTGATTTTGAAAATATAGTTTTAAAAACATCAAAAGATGAAAAAAACACTATTTTAAATCTAGTTACAAAAGATTTAAACCTAGAGCATACAAGCTATGCAAAAATGATTTTGGATTCAAATATCAAATTAAAAATAGATGAAAATAGCAAAATATTTATAAGTGGTGATGCAAATGCAAAAGAGTTAAAGGCTTTTTATAATATTCAAGCACTAAATATTAGCAAAGACAAAGATATAATAATTGTCTCAAAACATAAAAACAAAGTAGAAAAAGATTTCTTCTTACAAAATATTGCAATGGATTTAATAATTAGTGCAAATGAGCTTAAATATAGTGTAAAAAATATAGATTTAAAAGCAAATGCAATTTTAAATATCAAAAAAGATTTTGAAAAAAATATTAGAATTTATGGATCTATAAATGATACAAAAGGAACTTTTGAAGAGCTAGGAAGAGTTTATAATATTGAAGATTCAAATATATATTTTAGAGGTTTAGAGTCAATAAATCCACTTTTAGATATAAAAGCAAATACAAAAATTGATGATATTTCAATATATATAAAAATTGGTGGAAATTTAAATAATCCAAGATTAAACTTAAGTTCAGACCCATCAATGAATCAAAAAGATATTTTATCTTATCTTATTTTTGGAACAAATTTTGCAAATACATCTGAGCATAGCCAATCTGTACAATCACAAGCTTCACTGTTTTTGCTAAATGAACTATCAAGGGATTATGCAAAAGAGTTAGGAGTTGATATGATATATTTTCAATATGACCCAACAAACCAATATATAGAGACTCATATAGGAAAAAATATTGGAGAAAAAAGTAAAGTTATTTTGAAAAATAAAGCACACGCTGGGCAATTAGTTTTAATGAGAGAACTTACTAAACTTTGGAATATTGAGCTAGGATTTGAAGAAAAAACTCAAAGTGTGGATATTATTTATAGAAAAAGGTATTAGACAAACTAAATAGTAACTTCACAAACAACTAAAGCGTGATCACTTGTATTTAGAGTGCCATTTTTGTTTTTTTGCAAGTGATTATCCAAAACATTATGATTTAAAACTTTAAACTCTTTTGAAACAAAAATAAAATCCAAAACATTTCCATACCCTATAAAATAGCTTGTAGGAACTCTTTTAACTCCTTTAAATTCTGGATGTGGATTATAGATTTTTTTTGGTGCAAGATTGTAAGAGTCTTTTAAAATATATGAATCTTTTTCTAAATTTTTATTATAAAATCTTCTATTTGTCAAAGCTTCAATAGTTACTGAAAACTCTTTATCATTTAAATCTCCAGCTAAAATAGTAGGAATTTTTCTACTTCTTATATCAAAATGCAAAGCTTTTGCTTCATTTATTCTTTGTTTTAAAGAGTCTGAATAGTTATTTTTTAGTGCAAGATTTAGTTTGTTTTGCTTATCTTCAAGGCTTGAATCTTTCGTGAAACTATATTCAAACTCATTTAATCTATTTGATTTTAAGTGGCATAAATAAAATAAAAAATCTTTGTTTTCTATACTAAAATGTGCAATTATTGGTTTTCTTGCAAAAGAAAAATCATTTTTTAAAGTGCAGTTATAAATATCTTTTATAGGAAATTTTGATGCAAGTGCTAAAGTTGTGCTTGTAAATGTTTTTCTACTTTCATCAAATATTGGTTTTTCAACACAAATAAAATATTTGTAAGAAATTGAGTTTAATAACTCTTTTAAATCATTTTGTGAAAAAACTTCTTGAAAACCTATAATATGGGCTTCACTTTTTAGAATAATCTCTTTTATAAACTCTTTTTTATCTTCCCATATTTCTGGGTTTAGTTTGTCTTTTTTATTATAAAAAGAGAAGTTTGGATTACAAAATTGAAAAAGATTAAATGTAGCTATTTTTAAATTCATTTGAAAATATTATCTAAATAGCGTTAAGAAATGATTAAGATAAAATTAAAATAGTGTTAAAGCAAGAGTGTCATAATTTCACATATCAAAACAAAGGATAGAAGAATGACAAAAATTACAAAAATATTAACAAGTTTAGCAACAGCTTCAATTTTAGCAAGTGGTTTATATGCAGCAAATGTACAAAATAGTGAAAAAGCTGAAATAAAACAGGCAAAACAAGATAGAGAATTTTGTGATATGAAGCAAGGTTCAAAAAACTTTAAAAAAGATGGAAGACATCATAACTTTAAAAATCCACACAACGCAAAAAAAGGTGGAGTTTATCAAGAACTTGAATTAACAAATGAGCAAAAAGATAAAATAAAAGAGATTCAAGATGAGTCAAGAAAAACAACAGAAGATAAAATCTATAAAATTTTAGATGAAAATCAAAAAAAGAAATTTGATGAAAACAAAAAAGAGAGATCTAAAAACTTAGAAGAGAGAGCTAAAATGCTTAAAGAAAAAGCACAAGAGCTAGAAAAAAGAGCAAAATAAAAAGCCTTTTATTTCGTTATGATATAATATTTATAAATATCAAAAATAACAAAAAAAGGAGACCTAATATATATGAAAACTCATATATATTAGGCAAATATGAAACTAAATATACTTTATGAAGATAATCATTTAATAGTTGTAGAAAAAGAGGCAAATGTCTTAACTCAAGGAGCAACTCTTGATTTGCCCGTACTTTTAGATCAAGTAAAATCTTATATAAAAGAGAAATATACTAAAACAGGAAATGTATTTCTTGGACTTATTCATAGATTAGATACAAATGTTGCAGGTGTTGTTTGTTTTGCAAAAACAAGTAAAGCGGCTTCAAGACTTAGTGAAGAGATTAGAAAACATAGATTTGAAAAAAAATATTTAGCTATTGTTGATGGAAAAATATCTAGTAGTGAAAATATAACTTTGAAAGATTTTTTAGCAAAAGATGAAGTGAACAAAAAAGCTATTATTACCACTTCTGATTTAGGAAAAGAGAGTATTTTAACTTTTAAAAAACTAGCACAAATAGATAATAATACTTTAGTGGAAGTTGATTTGCTTACAGGAAGATTTCATCAAATAAGAGCACAACTTTCAAACTATGGAACTCCTATAATTGGCGATAGAAAATATGGTGGAAAATTTAATAATATAAAATCTGCTACTTCAAAAAATAGTCACAGTATTGCTTTATATGCCTACTCTTTAAGTTTTAATCACCCTATAACTAAAGAAAAACTAACTATAAATAATCTTCCTAAAGATAAAATATATACTCCATTTTTAAAAATTGCCAAGCTATAAAGGATAAATTTTGATAAAAATTGCAATGATAGAAGATGATTTAGAATTAGCAGATGTTTTAACACAATATTTAAAACAGTTTAATATTAAAGTTACAAATTATGAAGAGCCATTTTTAGCACTTTCAAGTCTGAAATTAGAGAAATTTGACTTAATAATTTTAGATTTAACCTTGCCTGGAATGGATGGATTAGATGTTTGTAAAAATATAGTTGATGAGTTTAATATTCCAATAATAATATCAAGTGCAAGAAGTGATATTACAGATAAAGTAACAGCTTTAAAACTAGGAGCTGATGATTATTTACCAAAACCTTACGACCCAAGAGAATTAGAAGTTAGAATTCAGACAATTTTACGAAGATTTAATCAATCAAATACAAAAGATGAAGAGAGTAATTTAAAAACTTTTACTTTAGATGAAGAGAAAAGAGAGATAAAAAAGGATGGAAAACATCTTAAATTAACAGCTGCTGAGTACGAAATTTTAGCACTTTTAATAAAAAGAGAGAGTTTTATAGTAAGTAGAGATGATATTTTTGAAAATATTGATATATTAAATAGTGATTATGAAAATTCAGGTTCACTAGCAGTTATAATAAATAGAATTAGAAGTAAAATAGAGGACAATCCAAAAGAGCCAAAATATCTTCAAACAATTCGTGGAATGGGGTATAAATTTATACAATGAATAAAGATTCAATAATTTTTTCAACTACAATAAACTATCTTATAACAATCTCTTTGCTTATAATATCTTTTATATTTTTACTTTCTTATGAGAATTTTACAAAAGAGGAGCAAATTTCAAATAGATATAAAGCACTTACAAGAGTAGTATTTAAACAAAGAAGTGAGCTAAATTTAGACTCTTTGGCTGTTTTAAAAGAGATGAATTATGAAGTGATTTCTAAAGAAAATGCTGAAGAGGTTTTAAATAGCTTAGATAAAAAATTACTTTTTGTAAGAGGAAAGCCACGAGATGGTTTTAAAGTTTTTGAGATTAAAAATAAAAACTATATATTATTTGAACAAGGAAGAAATATATTATTAGTAAAAGATATAGAAAGCCCCAACTTTTCAATCTTTTTATATATTTTTCTTGTATTTATATTGCTGTTTATTGCAATTACTTTTCTTTATATAAAAACTTTAAGAAAGCTTCTTCCTTTAAAAGAGTTAAAAGAAAATGTAAGTTTACTTGGAAGTGAAAACTTTGATTTTGAGATTAAAAATAGTGAAAAAAAAGATGAAATTACCCTTTTGGCAAATGAGTTTAAAAATACAGCTTTAAAACTAAAAAATATAAAAGAGTCAAGAAATATTTTTATACGAAATATTATGCATGAATTAAAAACTCCAATTACAAAAGGAAAATTTTTAATAAATCTTGAAAATAGTGAAAAAAACAAAGATAAAATGAATCTAGTTTTTACTAGATTAGAAGCTTTAATAAACGAGTTTGCAACTATTGAAGAGCTAATTAGTGGCTTACAAAAAATAGAGAAAAAACCATATTTTCTTGAAGATTTAATTGATAATGCAAAAGATATTTTAATGCTAGAAGATGAAAACACTATTGATTTATATGAAAATATTAAGCTAAATGTAAATTTCAAACTATTTAGTATAGCAATTAAAAATCTACTTGATAATGCAATAAAATACTCTACAAATGAAAAAGTAGA
>CANRCH010000097.1 GCA_947629065.1 uncultured Aliarcobacter sp. | reverse complement strand
CTTACAAGATTGTTTTTATATATAAAATATATACTAGATAAGATAAGTTATCTAGCGTATAAATCATATAATAAGTAAATATTTCTATATTTTTCAATGAACTCAATAAATTTAAATAAAAAAAACATATAAAAATGATATATAAATCAATTTCTATAAGAATGTAGTCATAACAATCTGACAATTATCTTAATAAGTACACTGACCAAAATGTAACAAAAGATATCCTGAAAGCACTTAACCTATAACTTTACACCTAAGTTTCATTTTCCAAAATTTTTTTCACAGCATTCATAAATCCAGCTTTAAACAGTTGTTCGCCTTCTTCATTATCGACAGAACCATTCTCATGAATAGTCCAATATTTTCTTAAAAAATTACTGTTATTATCTAAAACATCTTTTAAAGCTTTGACTTCTAATGGAGTTAGTACTTTAGTTTCTTTAATCTTAGTGCTACTGGAATCTTCTAGTGAAATTAGATAATTATTTTTCAAAGAATTTTTTAAATTTTGTATTTCTTTACGCAATCTATTCCGCTCAGAAATAACTGAGAATATGTAACTTCGGGCAAGTACATTACTTACATTATCTTTAATAAGCTCTATTTCTTTCTGAGTTACATCTTTTAATTCACTTACAGGTTTTTTTTGAAAATCATCTTCGGCTCTATTTTTCCAATATTGGATAAGTTGTTGATAATGTTTTCCAGATTGATTACGTATACTTACTTCACCAATACCACCTGAAGCTTTTGATAATCTCCCAATATGGGCAATTGAATATTCTGTTTCACCAGATTCATAATGGTTTTTTAAAAGTCCATTAAGTTTATTTAGAGATTTAGCCGTTCTAGAGTCCTTACCCTCAAGAAGCTCTTGTAAATACTCTTCATATTGATCATTCATATTTAAACATCCTCCTCTACGTTAAACTCTACTTTTAGAACTGTATCCACAATATTTTTAGTATCAGGAAAGAAAAAATTTTCAATTTCAAAAGAATTTGATTCCAGTTGATCAATAACAGTCCTATAACTCTCAACTTTTGACTGTTTATCAGTTAATTTAACCATATTTCTCAATATCTCATTAATAGTATAAAGTTGTTGATCTTCATCTAAATCTAAAATATTTGGAAAAAATCCTTTTTTCATTAATATTTGACTTAATAACCGAGTTCTCTTTTCTATAGCAGGAGTTTTATTAATTTGATTTTTTAATTCTGGATAAATCTCAGCATCATCACAAATTAAACAAAGTTGTAACAGTTCAGAATATGTCTCTTCAAAAACAAATCGAATATCCGCTTCACTACCAACAGAAACAATTTTTTGAGATTGATCTTCAGAACCTCTGCTTTTTTCAATTTTTGTTATTTTATTAATCAAATCAATTGTTGCTACAATATCTTTACAATATTCATCTGCTTCACATAATTCAGTTTTATTTTCGACCATTAATCGATCTAAATCATTAAATTTATTAAAAGTAATTCCATTTTTTTCACAATTGTATTGTTCTTCTTCAAGTAACTTAATTTTGTCACTAGCTTTTCTAGCTGCTTGTGCGCATAAAGTAGCTTTATAACTAAGGATATTAAAATGTGCTACTAATTGAGGCAAATAATGAGCATTCGTAATAAACCATCTGCAACGAACACAATTTTCAGCTCCATGGGGTACTTGTTGATAATTTTTAGTTCCTAATTTTTCATAATCATCAATTAGATCACCACCATTCCAACAGCCCGCAATATTTCTATTCTCGATACCTTCTGTAGTTGGAATCCTATTTCCTGCTGCTAAACATATCCCATAACTTTTTAGCTCCCAACTTAATGGATTTTTAACTTTTAATATTGCACTAATTGCATTTGTATCTCTAAATGCTGTACTTTCAACAATATCTTTTATTTCATGATCCCGCAAAAAAAGGGCAAGATTTTTATCACTAGAAGCCTCAATTAGCTCCTCAGCCTCAGATATTTTTTCCTGCATGACCGTAGGAGTTAATTTAGCATAATACATTGTCATCAAAAGACTGGAATGTCCTGCAAGCAATTTTGAAATGATCGGTAATGGAATATTACCTTCCATTAAGTAGCTTGTGATAAGAGAGACGCGTAGACTATGTAGTGGAAATAATACTTTTAGCCTAAATCTATCTTCAGTTTGAATAACCTCAACGAAGTTGATTTTTTTACCATCTTTAAAAGTATGACCTGAAGAGTATAAATCTTCCTCAAAATCTTTTAAAAGTTTAGTCCATAGTGTGTTGAGAGTGCTATCAAAAATAGGTTTTTTTCTATCTTCTAAATTATCAGCAGCTGCATGACGAAATAAAAAACAAACATCACCCATCTTCTCTAAAGCATATTCTGATTTTTTCTGGCCTATATGTTTTATTTCTAGACTTTTACAAGGTGTAGGCTCTTGTATTGGATTGTACTTTTCTTGCCAATTTCTTAATTTTTCTAACCAAAATAGAACAACCCTATTTTCCCAAGGAATTGTATATCCTGACTTACCCTTATTTTTTCGCATATCAGCAGTTTTATTTGTATTTATATAAAAACCAGTAGAAATATCATCAGAATAAAGATCAATAATTTTTTTAAAAACACCTTGATTAAGTCTAAATTTGGATAAAGGTGCATTATTTTTATTCCAAAGATTATTTTCAAATCGTTCAATATCTCCTTCACCACTGTCCAACATACGAACCTGATAAGTACGTAAAGGTAAATTCAGTTTTACAAACAATGCAACAGCAGCTACTGGCGACCAAAGCTGATATTTATGATCTTTTTTACCTGCTTTGGTATATAAAACTTTCCGCCAAACACAATCTTTGTCATTAAAATTTATAATATTTTCATCTACATCAAACCATGATCCTCCGTATATTTTATTAGTAGTATTTTGTGCCCATTCCCAATCTGTAAAACTACCAAATTCATTAGGACAGATTTTTTTACGTAAATTACAAATGTATTTATAAGGTAAAGGACTATAAACAGTTTCGTTTAAATTTCTAAATGTATTCTTTCTTTCCAATGGATTCTGATACATAGGAACCATATAACCAAAATCATTTTCATAACAAAGATGATTGATTAACACCCAGTCTATAAACTCAACAATGTAGTTAATATTTTGATGAATATCACTTTCAATTGATATTTTTGTTGATTTAATAATACATTTCTTAAGATCTACTGAAGTTGGATTCCATGCGTTATCAATATTAAAAAATCTTTCTACATCATATATTTCGGAATTATTGATAGCTAAGTAATTTTCAAGAAAAATAGCTAATGCACGCATTCTTTGGCTCAGTCCACCTTTAAAGCCTAATATCCACTCATTAGCTAAATATCGCCACTGCTCCCATTGGACACCATATTGTTCAGTCAACCATGAAAACTTTACATCATCACTACGCCCATCTAAGACTTTTAACTCCCCAAATGGATTTATAAAGTTATTGAATCCATTAACATTAAACTTTTTATTCAAAATCCAGTCAAAAAAACGTACACAATGTCTATAAACTGTAATGTACTTTGTTTCAGTTTGAAGAAAGTTAAATACTTTTTCCTTAAATTCTTCAGCAGAAGGATTCAAGCCATCCAAACCACAGAAGAATGACTCAACTTTTGAACCAGAAGGAAAGGTAATCAGATAATATTCAAAGAAATTTGATATGCTAGTTATTCTAGTATCTTTTCCTTTGTCTATACTATTAATCCACTCATACGCTAAATTTGCCCATTCTGACCATTCATCTCCATATGTGCTAATAAACCATTCAAAATTTTCTGCATCTTTTCTTATAACTCTAGTAACTCTACCGAAAGGAGGTTCTAAGGTTTCATACCTTAAAGAACTATAAAATTTATGAAAAATCCATGAATTCAACTCACAAATATATCTATGATAAATCCTCGATAAATTATCAGCTTTATCATCAAGTATAATTTTAAGATTATTTTTATAATCTTCATATTTGGTTAAGTCGTTAAAAAATAAATCTACATTAGAATATTGATGATTTATAAGAAATTTTTCCATAAAATAAATAATAGCGGATCTAGCTATTTTTATTTCCTTAATCTTAAGCCACTCATCAACAAACTTACACCACTGCTCCCACTCATTACCATATTCAACCACAAACCAATCAACAAAAAACTTTGATTTATCAATAGGAGCAATTGGATTTCTCCAAATATCATTCTTTAAAACAACCCAATTAATAAAGTTTGTTATTATAGCAATATTAGAATTAGCTCTTCCTTCACTTACACCATTTTTAGTTAAAAAATATTTATACTTTTTTCTTGTAACATAACTTTGACAAAATTCAGGATTTAAAAGTGCATTAACATCATATCTAAATGGTGTTTCATAATTTAAATATTTTATAAACTTTCTTATAACAGGTACGGATTTTACTTGCGAAGTATAATCTTGTAATTTTATCCATTCTTCCACATATTTAGACCAAAATTCCCACCCCTTTCCTAGATTTTTAATGTATGTATGAACTGGTTCTTTATCAACACTAGAAAGATAAAAGAATGGATTACAAACCTCTCCATTCAATTTAGTAGCTATTATCCAATCTAGAAATCTAACGATATAATTAACATATCTTTTTATAACTTTTTCATTAGCACTACTTTCAATTTTTAAGTATTTTACAAGCTCATTAATATCAATATTAGGGTTTTTAAATAATTCAGAAAGCTGTTTATTCTCTTTATTTTTCAATAAAAAAGATTCAAAAAAAAGAGTTAAAGCTGTCTTCCTATACTCAAGACTATCTTTTGATAAACTTAGCCATTCATTTGCAAGATTTCTCCATTCATTCCATATATCCCCATTTTCAAGAACTAACCATCTAAAGTAATCTCTTGAAAATGCTATTTCAATATTTAAATTATTCTTATATTCACCAATAAACTTTATAAATTCCATAATCTTATTTATAATTCTTATAGATACCACTGTATGTTTATGTTCCTTAGTGAAAATCACTTCATATATATCTTCTATTAATATCTTTTTTTCCTCGATTTTCCTTATATATAAATTTATATCAGAGCATAGATCTTTATTATTAATTAAGTATTGGCAAAAGAAAATTTTTATAACTCTTTTTTTAATTGGCATCTTATTTTTATCTAAAGAAATCCATTTTTCTGCCATATTAATCCAATCTTTGAAAAAATCCCCTGTATTACTTTCAAAGTCTGATAGAAATGATCTGTTTCTTTTTTTATATGGATTAATAATTTCACTTTTTAATAGTGGTAATTTTTTCTTAAGGATCAGCCAATCACAAAAATTTATTATAATGACACATTGCCCATTTATAAATTTTTTACTTAGATTTTCAGCACTATCCATCAAACTAAATAAGTAATCATAACCTTTGTAGTTATTGAAAATTTCAAAAAAATTATCAGGATTTAAACCTTGTTGTGAAATATTTTTAAAAAATCTTTTAAAACAGCCTTTATCTTTACTTATATCTTTACTTTGTTCACAAAGCCATTCATTAACTAAATTTTGTATACTGATCCAATTATCACCAGACTCATTAACAATAAAGTTATCTTCTTGTAACTTTCTTTTTTTAAGACTCTCTTGACTTTCTATTAATTGTGAATAATATTTTTCTAATAACCAATTTAAAAAATGTTCTCCTGAATTAGCATAACTCCAAATTGTTTTTATTGTTAATTTTGTTTTACTCCTCAATATGGTTATAAGTTCCTTTTTAATTATTTGAGTTGAACCTTTTTTTTCATTAAGAAAGAAATATACATCTGAAAATTCAGCATTTTCAAATATCATATACTTAAATAAGTATTTAATATCTTTCCATCTTTTTATCACGTGTAGATTATTATATTCATTAAGATAATGTGACCAATCTTTCCAATTTGTTCCCCCTGTATGTTCAAACCAATCTAGTATTTCATTCTGAGCGAAGGGACTTTCAGTACCAACTGCTTCACTCACCCAGTCTAAAAAACTTAAAATATTGTTTTTATATAATGTTTTGTTTTTTTGAGTAAGATGCGCAAAATATTTATTCAAGTTTCCTTCAAATCTTTCTCTATTATTTTTTATATCAATCAAAAAAATATTTATTTCAGATAGTTTTTTTATCTTAAGACTCAGGAAGTTTTCTATAAATATTTTTAAAGCTGCACGCTTATCCTTTATCCCCTTATCTTTAGTCTTTAGCCAATCATCTGCATAGTTTTCCCAAATGACTATCTCTTGATTTACCTCCTTCACCAATTTATCACTGTTATCAACTGCTTTTAACATTGCTATTTTCCTAGCCAGTTTGTAGATCTTCGCACATAATGAGTTACATCAATTCTCATCATACTTCAATGGTATACACTAAAACAAACCAGAATGGTTCCATGATGCATAGAACAAAACACTCGCTTTCACTTGAAACAGGCTTTGTTGCACAAAGCTATTCTTGAGGGCTTCTTTAGCAATATAATTTCCAGATGAAGAAGCCTGCACCTAAAA